>CAYGWI010000001.1:0-29232 GCA_964353715.1 uncultured Dehalococcoidales bacterium
TTTCGGGGATTAGGTCCTTTCCGACAGGAGTGTGCAACTGAGGTTCAGAGACGGTCAGAGGTGAGCTTTCAATTTCACTATGGTGCGGTCCCGGCCGGTACTCTGGGGACATAATACCTGATTTGTGGTAGACCTGATTGGTATCGTGTCCCCGGAATTCCGGAACCGTCTCTTTCACCTTCCTGTCATTGCGAGGAACAAAGTGACGAAGCAATCTCCTCTTCCTGGACGGGTGAGGACAGGTGAGGGTGATTCTCGTTACTTGCCCTATCTTTGACATTTGAGCTTTGGGCTTGATTTGGCATTTGGGCTTTGTCATTTGGCATTGCCCCGTGTCCTACTCTCTCCTGTCTCCCGCTTGGAAGGCAGCCGCTATCTAGATATTGTCAGTGAGTAGTTTGTGGTGTCCCTGGAATTCGAGAAACAATACCTGATTTGTAGCAGGCCCGAAGTCGAAGCGCTCCCACTTTGTCATTGCGAGGAGTCCCGATGAAATCGAGACAACGTGGCAATCTCCCAGCTTCTCCCCCTCTTAAGGTAAAAGGGGCTAGGGGAGTTATGAATTCCAACTACTGTCTACTGATTACTGCTTTAGTGCATTTGGATTTTGGATTTCATTTGGCCTTTGAGCTTTGTCATTTGCCGTTACGCGTTCCCCTCTTAAGATAAGAGGGGTTAGGGGCGTTATGAATCGGCAAGGGGCGACTCGTCCTCTCCCTCGACCTGCTCGCCGTATGACTTCAGCAGGCGAGCGGGAAAGGATTTAGGTGATGGTGATATCCTCCTCCAGAATACTAAGAATCTCATTTGCGGCATA
Source organism: uncultured Dehalococcoidales bacterium (assembly GCA_964353715.1). GTDB lineage: Bacteria > Chloroflexota > Dehalococcoidia > GIF9 > AB-539-J10 > RBG-13-51-36. The sequence continues at coordinate 818 of CAYGWI010000001.1, forward strand.
GGCCCTATTCCGTTTGCCACCGGTAATCTCGGCCAGCATTCCCTGCTCCACCAGAGCATTTATCGCCTTCTGGGCACCTGGATATGTCACCCTAAGATATCCCTGAGCAATTTTGACATTCACTACTGGTTTCATGAAGATAAGTCCAACAAGTTGCCCTGCCGTTGGCGGCAGGCGCTTTTCCAGGCTGGTTTGACAGTAGTTCCGGTGTAGGTCTAAAAGCCGACGCGCGCGCTTAACAGCATCGCCCGATTGCTCAACCACCGCCTGCAAAAAGAACTCAATCCACTGCTGCCAGGCTCCCCGCTGGCTCACGTTCAGAAGATGTCGGTAATATTCCTGGCGATGACGCTCAAAAAAGGCACTCAGATACAGCAGCGGCTTATTCAGAATGCCACGCTGGCAGAGGAACAGGGTGACGAGGAGCCGGCCGATACGCCCGTTGCCATCGAGGAAGGGATGGATAGTTTCAAATTGGTAATGGATCAAAGCGAGATCAACCAGGGACGGTAACCGGGTATCTGCGTGCAAGAATTTCTCCAGATGGTCAAGAGCCTCTTTCATCTCCGCAACAGGCGGCGGCACAAAGGTAGCGTCATTCAAGGTACAACCTGGCGGCCCAATCCAGTTCTGGGACTGCCTGAATTCCCCCGGAGTGGCCCTCTCCCCTCGCGCTCCCTCCATAAGAACAGCATGTAATTCACGAATGAGTCTTAGGCCCAAAGGCAGTTCCTCCAAGCGTCTCAGCCCGTATTCCATGGCATGGACATAGTTTTGCACTTCTCTTACATCTCGTTGCTTTTCCACCTTCGTAGCTTCAAACAACAGCAGCTCGGAAAGTGATGACTGCGTGCCCTCAATACGGGAAGAAAGAACGGCTTCCTTTCTGATGAAGGGGTAGATGAGCAGATGGGGATTAGGCAGATTATCACCAAGGCCGGAAAGAGTCCCCAGAGCCAGGTCAGCCCTGGATGTCAACGATACCAGGGCATCACTCCAATCAAGCTTTGGGGGCAGCGGGTTGGGCACAAATGCCCAATAACCGTTAACGGCACGTATCAGCCTGCCTGAAGGACTCTTCTGAAATAATGCAGTATCCACATTAAACGCCGGTTTAGTAACTTCTTACCTTATTAAACAAAATGCCTGTTTTGTTTAATAATAGCACCCACTGAGGACAATTGGCAAGCCTTTACAGCTCCTCGAAATTTGCCCTGGTGTGCAACTCCTCGTTGAGGATGAGGTTCTTTCCAATACATAGGCTAAAAGTGGGGGTAGCGGGGTACACCCTACCGAGTTTCAATCCCACTACGGTGCAATTCCGCTAGCCCTCCGCCCTCACTCCGCCCCAAGTCCCTAACGCGCCTTCAATTCCACTATGGCGGTATTTCCGGGACGTAATACCTGATTTGTGGTAGACCTGATTGGTATCGTGTCCCTGGAATTCCGCAACCGTCTCTTTCACCTTCCCGTCATTGCGAGGCCCGATTTCTCGGGCCGACGTGGCAATCCGACGAAGTCGTTGCGAGGGCGAAGCCCGTGGCAATCTCCTTAGCTAAATTCCGACTCCTGACTACTGTCTACTGACTCCTGCCCCTTACTACTTGCTTTGCGCCTTTGAGCTTTGACATTTGGACTTGGTTTGGCTTGGGCTTTGTCACTTGTCATTGGACATCTCCCTAGTCCCCAGTCCCTGCCTAACCATCTAACCATCAACCACCAAACCATCTCTGATCTCTACTGCATCTCTAACAATCTCTAACAGTCTCTATGAACTGTACCAACTCAATAAACTCCACTTGTCTCCATCTAACCATCAACCATCAACCAACTAACTGTCTCTGAATCTCCACTGTATCTCTATCGTGTCTCCAACCTGTTTTGCACTCATGTGCCTATATGTGCTACAATAGGAGCGGCTGCGATAACAGTATTGTGCTTAGCTAAGGGGGGTAGACCCAATGGCGATTGTTAAAGAATGGTTTACAGTTGACGAAGCCGCTGAATACCTGTGCGTGTCTAGAAGAACTGTCTACAAACTGACCAGGGACGGCCGACTGCCGGCCTTCAGCATTGGCAAGGAACGTCACCGCCGTTTCCGCAAGGAAGACCTGGATAGAGCACTGCGTCGGGGCCAGGAAGCTGCGAATCTCGATAGACTCCTTAAATTGACCGCGAAGGTTGACCCGGTGCTTGCTGAAATCTGGGATAATGAAAAGGACGCGGCCTATGACCGCATATAGTCGAGGCGACGTAGTCCTTGTCAGCTTTGTATTCTCCGACGAAACAGGCGAGAGACGGCGGCCAGCGGTCATAGTGAGTTCAGAGGCTTATCACAAGAGCCGTGAGGAAGCCATAATCGTGGCAATCACGAGCAGGACTGACCGGATTCTAACAGGCGACCATCTAATCAGGGACTGGCGAGAGGCCGGCCTGCTCTTTCCTTCGGTGGCGACGGGCATCATAAGAACAATAAAGCAAGACATGCTCAATCACAGACTCGGGACTATGTCTCAGGCTGATATGGAAGTCATAGCCGCCAATTTGCGCGCTGCATTGAGTCTGCCGTAAGGGGTATTCCGCGGGCATAGTACTTCATTCGCAGCAGGCCTGATCCTGCAGCTTGTGAAGGACGGTGTCCCTGGAATTCATCCTGTGTGAAGCAATTGACACCCTGTGGTAAAATATGTAATGGGTCGGTCAAGAATATGCGGGTGGCATCGGAGTGGAGGTTGCGCGTGGCATGCTGTGGTTGGCGTTTGACCTGGTTGAGCGGACGGCCGAGTGCAGGAATATGAAGGAGAGTAGGAGCAAGTGGCACAAGTCATAATCGAGAATCCCATCCTCAATTCTCCTTTTGAAGAACCCAAGCGTCATTGGCGTTTCTCCGATGACGGAATCACAGACGACGTCATAGAGTCCCGCCGGATAAGCTCCTATTTTGTTCCCATAGCCAAGCCTAAGAAGAAAGGCAAGGCTGCCCAACTGGCATTTGACACCGAGTGGACTAGAGACCGCATCGAAGAAAACAAATTCATCAACCGCATTCGTGAGCGGGTGTCCCAATGGCGCAAAGGTGGATATGTCGGCATCACCAAAACGACCCGTTTCCTCATCGAGTATTGGACGAATCCACAGCGTGAAAAGAAATTGTTTTTCTGTCAAGTCGAAGCCCTGGAAACAGCCATTTATCTGACAGAAGTGGCAAACAAATACGGCGATTTCTGGATTGAAAACGACATCCGTCGCTTCAATGAAGACGCCAACCCAGAGCTTTTGCGCATCGCCTTCAAGATGGCGACTGGCAGCGGCAAGACCGTGGTCATGGCTATGCTGATCGCGTGGCAGGTCCTCAATAAATTGGCCAACCCCCAGGACGCCCGCTTTTCTGATACGTTCCTGATCGTCACCCCCGGTATAACCATCAAAGACCGCCTGCGCGTGCTGTACCCAAATGACCCTGGCAATTACTATCGCCAGCGGGATGTCTTGCCCATCGCCGATATGGAGAATTTAGGCAGAGCCAAAATCATCATCACCAATTTCCACGCCTTCAGACTTCGCGAATTGGTCGAGGCCACAAAACTAACCAAGAAGATTATTTCACAAGGTGAGACCAGCTCTTTTACCGAGACCCCCGACCAGATGGTTCGGAGGGTTTGCCGAGAATTAGGAAACAAGAAAAACGTTGTCGTCATCAATGACGAAGCACACCATTGCTACCGCCGCCGTGCTGTAGACGAAGACTTGAAGCTCACCGGTGACGAACGCAGGGAAGCAGAGAAGCGTGCCGAAGAAGCCCGCGTCTGGATCTCTGGCTTGGAAGCGGTGAGGCGTAAGATCGGTATAAAAGTGATATACGACCTCTCCGCCACCCCGTTTTTCTTACGTGGCTCAGGCTACTCTGAAGGTACACTATTCCCCTGGGTCGTCTCCGACTTTTCGCTTGTTGATGCCATTGAATGCGGTATCGTCAAGGTACCCCGTGTCCCCGTCGCTGATGACTCCATGCGTGGCGAACTCCCTACTTACCGCAACATCTGGATTCACATCCGCGACCATCTCCCCAAGAAAGGACGCAGGACTCAGGATGAACTCGGTACTGAGCGCAACCTCCCAAAAGAGCTAGAAGGCGCCCTGCATAGCCTCTACGGCAACTACGAGAAGTATTACTCTCGCTGGGAGCACAGCACCGCAGCCCGTGCCAATGGGCTCACTCCTCCCGTCTTCATCGTTGTTTGCAACAATACCAGTGTCTCCAAATTGGTTTATGATTACATCTCCGGCTGGGACAAACCTTTACCCGATGATTCAACTGTCCTAGTCCCTGGTGCTCTACCCATCTTCCGCAATCACAACGACTATAGCCAATGGCTGCCTCAACCAAACACCATACTTATCGATAGCGAGCAGCTCGAATCCGGCGAAGCTATGAGTAAAGAGTTCAAGAAAATAGCTGCCCGTGCTATAGAGGAGTTCAAGCGCGAGTACCGTATCCGGTTCCCTGGCCGTGACGTGGAAAAGCTAACCGATGAAGACCTTCTACGCGAGGTCATGAACACGGTGGGTAAAGTAGGGAAGGTGGGGGAGAATGTCAAATGCGTGGTGTCTGTTTCCATGCTTACTGAAGGATGGGACGCCAATACGGTTACTCATATCATGGGAGTGCGCGCTTTTGGCACCCAATTGCTCTGCGAGCAGGTAGTTGGCCGTGGCTTGCGTCGCACAAGCTATGCAACCAATGACAAGAACATGTTCGAGCCAGAATACGCCGAGGTCTATGGTGTGCCCTTCTCCTTCATCCCTTGCTCTGGCTCTGCCCCCGACCCCAAACCTGGCCCTACGCCAACTAGGGTACGTGCGCTCGAAGAGCGCATCGCCTGCGAAATTACCTTCCCCAGGCTAATAGGCTACCGTTATGAATTTCCGGGGGAGCGTCTGACTGCACGCTTCACTCAGGATTCAAAACTGGCACTCTCAACCTCCGATATACCTACTAGAACCGAAAATGCGCCTATTATCGGGGAGATTGCCATTCATACCCTCTATGGACTAAAAGACCACCGGATTCAGAAGGTTGTTTTCCTGTTGTCCAAAATCGTGTTGGAGAAGTACTTCCGCGATGACACCGGCACTGTCAAGCAGTGGCTCTTCCCCCAGATTCTAGCCGTAACCAGGGAGTGGATTAGGGATTGTGTTACCTTGAAGGATAACACCTTTATCCAGATGCTCTTACTCATAGAATTGGCTCATGATGCCGCTGACCGAATTTACAGCAGTATTGTTGCTTCTGAAGAAGGCAATAAAGTCCTCAAGCCTATACTACAGCCTTACGATTATATCGGCTCTACGCGTTATGTGGACTTCGATACCACGCGCAATGTCTATCCCACCAGACCAGACAAATGCCATATTTCTCATGTGGCCGCCGATACCGAATCCTGGGAACAGAAGATGGCGCAGGCGCTTGAGGAGATGGAAGAAGTGGTGTGCTACGCCAAAAACCACAACTTGAACTTCCTTATCCCTTACACCATCAGCGGCCAAGAAAAGAAATATATGCCTGACTTTCTGGTGCGTATCAAGGACGGCAATGATGATCCTCTAAATCTCATCATCGAGGTCAGTGGCGAACCCCGCAAAGACAAAGCCGCAAAGGTAGCCACTGCCCGCAACCTCTGGGTGCCTGCCGTCAACAATCACGGGGGATTTGGCCGCTGGGTATTCCTCGAGATATCGGACCCGTGGGATGCCAAAAACACCATCCGCGCTGCGCTCAAAGGAGGTACATAATGCCACAGGACCGTGAGAGTGGGAATAGAGCTAGAAGATGGGGCTATGAAAACGCTCGAATTGTGGCTGCCTATTTGGGTGCGACACTTATTAACCCTGGGAGAAGCAACGAAGCCACGTGGAATAACCGCCGAATTCTTATCAAGTCCGCCCATTACGGCGACCCACAAATTGGCGCTACCCCAGCCACATTGAACCGTGTAGATGCCATCGTAGCTGCTCTGCAAGATAGAGACGGGCTTTATACCATTTACGAAGTATCCTCCAATTGGTTTAAGCACGAGATGAGTCAATCACGAAGTCCGAAAGCATCTCATGTAATGATGGTCAGATGTGTAAAAGTACATGAAACTGACAACGTGTTGGGAAGGATAAGGGGAGCGTAATGGAGAGAAAAACTATTGGTAGAATTCGCAAGTTGGTACGCACCCATAAGATTCCAGCTGAATTTACGCCCGCCCACGTCAATGCCGCTCTTGGAATCAATTGGTGTGGGACTTTCCTCCCCAAACACCGTGTAGGTAATCCTGGTAATGACTCCGAGTTGTTCATCCGTATTCGTAAAGGGCTGTACAAGCTGAATACCATCACTCAAGGAGAAACCTATGGCTAAAGGCAAGTCAAATAAATCAATCAACATAGACGCGCTCCGGCACAGGGATCGGCGTGCGAATATCCCCACGAAGGAACTGCGCGGTTTCGTTGCTGAGGACGAGGCTAAACCGAAAACCATTCTCTACCCTCGTGACCCTTCCCTTGACCCTCAACTTGTCTGGAAAGGAAAGGACGAGGAGGACTCAAAACCTCTTGAGGTGCCAGCGGTACCAGTCTATATTCAGGAGAAAATCCACCCCAAGTATATTATCGAAGAAGTGCGCGCCCAGGCTAAGAAGCAAAAACCCGAGCCGCAGATGCAATTGTTTGCCGATTTCAACGGGCTGAGGTTCGAAGACTTGATAGAGTTCTACCAGCACGACCAGAACTGGACAAACCGCATGATTCTGGGTGATTCCCTGCTGGTAATGACCTCCCTGGCGGAGAAGGAAGGCCTTAAGGGCAAAGTGCAGATGATTTACATTGACCCGCCGTACGGCATCAGCTTCAGCTCTAACTGGCAGGTCAGCACGCGCAAGCCCGATGTAAGGGATGGTAGGGCTGAAGATGCTACTCGCCAACCAGAGCAGATAAAAGCGTTCAGAGATACGTGGAAGTTGGGTATCCATTCTTATCTAGCCTATTTACGAGACCGTTTAGTAGTAGCCAGAGATTTACTCACGGAAACCGGAAGTATTTTTGTCCAGATTAGTGATGCAAATGTGCATTTAGTCCGATGCTTGATGGATGAGGTGTTTGGAAGTGAGAATTTTATTAGGATGATATTTTTTGCTTCAACAAGTGGTCTGGGTCAGCAGTATCTTGATAAATGCGGTGATTACATAATTTGGTATGGCAAGAATGAAGAAGAAACTAAATACCATACTCTATATACTGAAAAGGTTTATGGTGGAGAAGGCAGCTCGACTTATCGAAGTATTGAGTTTGAAGATGGCACAAAAATCACAATCTCTGAATGGGAAAAGGAAAACAAATGCAAAGTGACAAATCCTTTAGTTCTTGCTGAAAAAGCGAGAATTTACACACTTGATAATTTATCAAGTCAATCAGGAACAGCAGAAACACGTTTTCCTGTTATGTTTAGGAATAAAGAATATGCGATAAACAAGGGAAGCTGGAAAACAAATCTTGAAGGGATGAATCACTTGAAGTGGGCAAACAGACTAGAAGCGACGCAAGATAGAATCGGTTATGTAAGATATTACGATGATTTTCCATATATTGCATTGAATAATATGTGGGAAAATACTTCATCTTCCTTTATGGATAAATGGTATGTTGTTCAAACGAATATGGAAGTTATCAAGCGTTGTCTCCTTATGACTACCGACCCGGGGGACCTTGTCCTTGACCCCACCTGTGGCAGCGGCACCACCGCTTTTGTCGCAGAACAGTGGGGCAGACGCTGGATAACTATTGATACCTCCCGCGTTGCATTGGCTCTAGCCCGCACCCGACTCATGTCTGCCCGTTTCCCTTACTACCTGCTTGCCGATTCCCCCGAAGGTATCAAGAAAGAAGCCGAGCTCACCGGTCAAGTTCCACCCGCGTATAAGACCGAAAATGATATCAGGAGAGGTTTTGTCTACAAGCGCGTGCCTCACATTACCCTCAAGTCCATCGCCAACAACCCGGATATCAAGGCGGGCATGACGCGAGGGGAGATAAACACTGCTGTCGCCCGCCATGTCGAGACGGAGATACTTTACGACAAGCCATACGAGGATAATAAGCGCATCCGCGTCACCGGACCGTTTACCGTGGAAAGCCTTTCCCCTCACCGTGTCATTGCGGTAGATGAGGAAAGACCAGCCGCAGAAACTGAGGCACAGAAAGAGGCTGGAGTTGGTCAGTTCGAGATTATGATTCTGGACAACCTGAAGAAGGCTGGCGTACAGAACACAGTGAAGAACGAACACCTCAAGTTTGACCGCCTTGACTCCTATGCTGGGGAATGGCTTCATGCCGAAGGGGAGTATGCCGAAAAAGATGGCGGGACAAAGCGGGTAGCTGTCTGTATCGGCCCAGAGCACGGCACAGTAGGGCCAGAACTGGTGAAAGAGGCGGCCAAGGACGCAGTGCAGGGTGTGGGCTTTGACCTGCTAATAGTCTGTGGCTTTGCCTTCGACCCCCATGTCGCGGAGGAGGCTAAACGCTACGGTAAGCTCAACATTCTGATTACCCGTATGAATCCCGACCTGGCAATGGGCGATGAACTACTAAAGACAACTGGAGCCGGCAATCTGTTCATGGTCTTTGGCGAACCAGATGTGGATGTCAAAAAGCAGAAAGATGGCAAAATAGTTGTCAAAATAAAGGGCGTAGATGTTTATGACCCAACTACCGGCCAAATAAGGAACAGCTCTACGGAGGATATCGCCTGCTGGTTCATTGACACCGATTATAATGAGGAAAGCTTCTTCGTCCGCCACGCATATTTCTGTGGTGCCGATGAGCCATACGAGAAGTTGCAACGAGCACTCAAGGCTGAGATTGATGAGGCTGCCTGGTCATCCCTGTATTCTACAATCAGCCGCCCCTTTGACCCGCCCAAGACTGGCAAAATTGCCATCAAAGTCATCAATCACTACGGCGATGAGGTCCTCAAGGTTTACGAGGTGAAGTAACGATGGAACCTACGTTCTCCGAGTTCTCTTGCGGATATGCCCTCACTCACGAACTAACAAATGGCAAGTGAGGATTCGAAACTGCGACACCCTACTTAGAGGGCAGGCACTCTACCTCTGCGGCTCGATAATCACTTGTAGCGAGTCCCGAGCTCGGGCGACAGTTTGCAGCAGGCCTAATTGGTGTCCCTGGAATGCCTGGGTGGTAGCCCTAGTTTCATATCCTGACAAACCTCTGCTAGGATATTAGAGGGGAGGTTCGAGATGGAGACTGACCATTCGATCCGCAACGCTTTTCAAATGCCTACTCCGATGAAGATCTCGGGGCGGTCATCAAGCATAACAGCAGCCTTTGTATCCGCAATTGTCCCACAAGTTTACCCCACCGACGACGAAATAAAGACCGCACTGGACATTCTGGGGATGAGTCCCGCCAACATTAGCTGTGCGTATTGCGGTGCACAGACAACCGAGTGGGATCACCTTCGACCCTTAGTAGCAAATCAAAAGCCGACCGGTTTTATCTCGGACATCAGAAATTTGGTCCCGTCCTGTGGTAAGTGTAATCAGTCGAAAGGTAATAAGTACTGGCTGGACTGGATCGTGAGCGGTGCCAAATGGTCGCGAAAAAGCAGAAGAATACTTAATCTTGAACAAAGAATTGCAAGGCTAAAAAAATACGAGAGGTGGGGTGATGTCAAACCTATTGATCTACCTTCTATGATTCCCCCTGACGAATGGGAAAAACATTGGGCAAATTGTAGAGTTGCCCTCACACGATTACTGAACAATCCATTGGACTGTCCAACGGCTGGCATCTCCCCGATCACTACCACTGCCAAATCGGTGGAGAGAATGGAACCCACCAGGCGTTTCATGGACGAGGGATTCTGGGCTATAATGGAAATGTGCACACCAAACTATTCAACCCGAAGAAGTAAACAAGGATGACGAATTTCAGCAGCTACCGGATCTGTGTCGTTGGACTCGGACCGTCTGGGTTAGGTACGGCTCTGACTCTAGCAGAGTTGGGGGCAACCCGTGAGTTGGTCTGCGTAGATCAAGGTGGCTCTTATCGTGACAGAGCGTGTGCTCTTCTTCTAGGTGGCGCGTGCAACGGGGAGGCGCCTTGCCAGGTCATCTCCGGATTTGGTGGTTCCCTGCTCTTGAGCGGCGGCAAAATAAGCGCTTTCCCCGCTGGGAGCGGGCTCGCAGCTATTTTGGGCGATGAAGGTGAAGCCAACCGAAAGGTGGAACATGCTATCAACATGTTGCGGGCCTTATTACCCATGGAGAAGCCCGTCATAGAACAGGCCAAGATTGACATGGCAAAGGAGCTCTTCGAAAAATTAGGATTTGTGTATAAATACTTCGATGTTTGGCACTTTAACCGTGAGCAAGTGAAGAAGGCGTGTGACGAGATGCATTCACAGTTGCGGTCTGCTCGTGTATCGGTCCTGCTGGATTCAAGGGTGATGGAGATTGACCAAGAGAAACGCGGGTTCAAGGTAAAAGTCAAGCAGGGCAGCAAAGAGCTAACAATTTTCACGGAATATCTTGTCCTCGGGCTTGGCCGATCTGGGAAAACCATACTCGAGCTGACGAACGCTCGTCTGGGCTTGGGCGGTAAGAGAGGCCGACTCGACGTTGGAGTACGGCTAGAATTCCCTACACATTTGCTCCCGCCGATAGCCTGGTATCATGGGGATCTAAAGCTTTTCTTCAAGAGCGCAAGGACATTTTGTGTTTGTAAGGACGGCAGCATAGCGCCATACGCTATTGACGGTGTGCTCTTTAGCGAGGGACGCTTCGCCCAGAGGAGCGGGTGCGGACTCACCAATCTGGGAATCACCAGAAGATATGAGCCCTCCGACAGCAACAAGATGTTGCTCCAGGACATAAGGGAAAGATCCATACGGCAGCGCAATGGCAAATTGATGTGCCAGAGTCTGCCTGGGTACCTGAGTGGCACTGCGATAATGGCCAACACCAAAACGCCTCAGCACACCTCGGGCCCGTTCTGGGTGTGGGGTGATGTAAACGGCGCTTTCCCAGCATCAGTCTCTACCGAAATCAGGGAAGCAGTGCAGTATTTCGCTCAAAGACTTCTTCCCCGGGAGGACTGGGAGCAAGTGAGAGTTTTTGCTCCTGAGGTCGACTACATGGGGGTCTCATTCCCTGTCAAGGGAGATTTCTCAATTCGTCCGGGGTTATATGTTATTGGCGACAGTGTCGGGGAATTCAGGGGAATAGCACAAGCCTTCTGCTCAGGCGTCGTTTGCGCGGAAAGTCTCGTTGGAGTTGCTCATGACTAAGCCCTCAAGAAAACGGTATATATATGATCCGCTCTATGGCATCTGCTATCTACCAGAGTTTGTCTGGGACGTCATTCCAAGCGTGGAACTACAGCGGCTTCGCGAGGTTCGTCTATGCAACATAAACTCATTCTGCTTGACTGGTGGGGCAAACATAAACCGATACGAGCATGCGCTTGGGACGTGTAAACTGGCCCAAGAGTGCATCGAGTCGTGGCCGCTGCTGAGTCCAGTTGGCCAGCAGGAGCGAAGGCAGTTTCTGCTGGCTGCACTCCTGCACGATATAGCAAGTGCGGCGCTTGGCCATTCTGTCGAGTACATCGAGTCGCAAGCCGGATTTGATCATGAACAAGCTTTTTCACACGTGGTTCTAGGCCATGCGGGCGGTCCTTACTCATATAAGTCTGTCACGTTGGAACCCATATTCTTTGGGATGCCGAGGAGTGCATCCACAAGGGTGTCTATGGAAGATTTGAGGGCCATAGGTGAAATCATCGCCGGCAGGGGACGCTTTGGTCCGCTGATGAACTCCACGATGGACTTGGACAATATTGATAACGTATTTCGACTTGCCTATCACATTGGTATAGTGAAATCTGCGGAAACTCCAGTGGGACTGGCAAAGTCGCTCTGGACAGAGGGCGGCGAATTGGTCTTGAAGACGGAGAGTGTTCCCCTTGCTCAGGACTGGCATAGGGTACGAAAAAGGCTCTACCAATTCCTACTCCTGAATCCTGAGGAGTTCTCTGCCAAATGTATGCTTACGGAAGCAATCGAAATCGCAAAATCCAAGGATGCCCGCCCCTTCAATTGGCATGATGTTGATTTCGAGCTTTTTCAGCAATTGTCCAGGGCCTCATCAGAAACATCCTCTATTATCTCCCGCCTCATGAGAGGTGACCTGTACGGCCCTATAGGGATTTTCTCAAGCCACGAAACCAAGATTCAGCAAATGCTTCTCGACAGGGGGCAGCGACTCCTACTGGAAGAGAGACTGAGCTCCGCCATACGATCCCGGTTCTCCTCCCGCTTCAAATCTGCTATGATAGCCTTACATACCATCGTCGACATAAATAAGACAGAAAGGCGGGTCCAAATCCGGACGGATGACGGGAAGGTCATCAGCATAGGTAATCGTTCGGACCAACTGCTTATTGGGACATTTCTCAAGAACTCAGGGTTAAGCATGTACGATGTAAGCAATCTCCCAGAGGGCACCATCGGTAATGTGCGTCACGAGATCATGGCTGTGCTAAGCGATGCTTTGGGTGACAGGGAACTCAAGGAGGTCACGTTGTATGGTGAGGCTACGGAATGCCACTAGCATCGGGACAGATGCTCTGACAAAGGACGTGCAGAGTTCGAGGGCGATACTTAGGAACGTAAACTGGGATTTCCACCAGAGAAGTGCCTTTTCCCCTGAAGAAGTGCGCCCTTTCAAATGCAGCGCACACCATTGGTGCCCAGCCACATTTGTTCCTGAGATACCATTTACACTCATAGAAGTGTTATCCCTACCAAATGCTGTGGTATACGACCCCTTCGCTGGAGTGGGGACAACTTATTTCCAAGCACTTCTGCTGAATCGGAGACCGCTCGCTACGGAAATTTGTAAGGTGAGCGTTGAGTTCATGCGAGCTTTGTTCCGATTATTTGACCCAAGCGTAGATGCTAATGAGATCAGGAAAATGATTCAGGCGATTATTGCCTCCTACAAACCCGATAGGGATTATACCCCGAGTGATGAACGACGGATATCCATTGACAAGCTAACCCCCTGGTATTCCTCAAAAACATTGAATCAGCTCGCCTTTCTCTTTGTTGAACAAGCTCATTGTAAGGACGAAACCGTAAGAGCAGTCATGTGGATATCAATCTCAGCCATTTTACAGTCTGTGAGTAGTCAGGACAGGGGATGGGGATGCATCGCCGATAACGTGCTACCCAAGAAAGATAAGATCAAAGACAAAGAAGCACTCACCTTATTTAACAGACACATAAATAGATTACTCAATGACACATCCGAGCATCTGAAATACACCAAGGCCGGCTACGATCAACTCTACAGGGACCTTGCACAACAACAAACGATATTTCACAGTGATGTGCGAGAATGCAAGGAGATCCAAGATAGTTCGGTGGACCTAGTGGTAACTTCTCCGCCCTATCCAAACATGACGGACTACGTGAACTCCCAAAGGTTATCTTATTACCTCACACGGTTTGATATGGCTAGTGATTGGCATCTAGAGATTGGCGCTAGGAGTAGAAGACAAAGGAAAGATGCCCTTGTTCTCTACTCTGAAGATATGCAACATGCTAACGAAGCTATTGCCAAGAAGTTAAAGAGGGGTGGTTATGCCTCTTATGTAATGCCGGTTTTCAGCACTGACAATGAAAACAACAAGAACCGTAGACAAATAGTTCAAAAGATCATGTCTAAGTTAGAGAGTCTCGACCTAATCAAGGAAGACGAATTTGAGAGGATACTACCCACACTAAGACGAGGACATAACGCAAAGTGGGCTACTCTGGAGCGAGAGATGATATACGTGTTCAGAAAGGCATAGAGTGGACTACCAAGGTATCGTGTTAACCGGAACGAGCGGTGCTGGTAAGACCAGTGTGGCCCGAAAGCTTGCCGAAATGGGCGGGGGATTTACACTAGTCCAGGCCTTGACCACACGAAAAAAACGCCAAGGCGACGCTACGGGTGAATACGTCTATGTGAGCCACGAGGAATTTGCGAAATCAGACAAACAAGGAGACCTGCTTGTCAAATCGAAATACAGAGGCGACAATTATGGGATTGCCACTAAAACCTTACAGGAATTGATTAATGGCGGCCGAGTCCCTGTATTAGTAGTTACTCCAGAGTCTGTGCCTCAGTTCGTAGAAACGTGGCTAAATAAGACAAACGAGAGGCCACCTTTCCTCACAATTTTCTTGGACGCACCTGATAATATACTCGATGATAGATTGAAGGACAGAGGGGAACAAAAGGCGAATACTATAACAGAACAAAGACTACATGATAGGGAATATGAGAAGTTGTGTATTTACACTGTCATTAATACAGACTTAGATAAGACCACCGCACTCATAAGCAGTCTCTGGGAACTCAGAAACAACGAAGGGATAGTTCCCAGGAGGCTAATCGAGCTTATGATAGAGTGTGGGGTGTTGCTTGACAATGCTCAACTCGAGAATATCAGCGGGGCTTCATATGATCTAACACTTGCCGATGACCACTATTACGGTGGTAAACAAGTAGTCTTAACCGAGCAAGATCCCTTTATTAAAATAGAACCCTTCGAGTTTGCATTTGTGAGAAGCAAGGAGATATGCAATTTCCCTAGAGATGTGGTCGGTCGATTTGATATCGCTGTCAGTTTGTTTTTCCAAGGATTAATCATGTCCAACGGACCACAGGTCGACCCTGGCTTCCGAGGGGGGCTATGGTGTCTTCTGTTTAACACCTCCAACGACACCGTTCAACTAAAACGAGGGCAACACTATGCGACCATGGAGTTCAGTAAGTTAGTACATCCGACTCACCCATACGAAGGTCGATACCAGGACAAAGAGAAGATAGAACATTACTTGCCAAGGGGCGCTTCACGAAGCCCCATCAGTGAGCTCAAAAAGGACATAAAGGATCTCAAGTCAGAGAAATGGTGGATAAAGATTTTGCCACTTGTTATATCGATCATAGCTGTAATAGTAACCATAATATTTGCTGTTAAGTAGAATATCCCGAGCGTCATCGATTTGCTGCTGGCGCCCATCAATGTAGCCACGGTACGATTCCGCAAGCCCCTGGACTGTTACTTGGCATTGTCGCTTACTTGCCAAGTCAGCCACTATCTACCTCTGCGGCTCGATAAGCACGCGCAGAACAGAAATCCCTAGTCAGGAGGCAGTCGTCGCCGGTCACCAGTCACTAGTCACCAGTCACCAGTCGCTAGTCACTAGTGCCCAGTCCCTAGCCCCAGGCCTCTATCTAACCATTTAACCATCAACCATCTAACCCTCCAACCGTCTCCCGTCCCCACTGAATCTCTACGAGTCTCCCAGTCTCCAGCCTCTATGCACTCTACAAACTCAACGAACTCAATGAACTCCATTTCCAGTCCCTAACCACTAACCACTAGTCCCTAGTCGCTAGTCCCTAGCCACTAACCATTTAACCATCAACCATCTGACCATCTAACCATCTAACCGTCTCCCGTCCCCACTGTATCTCTACTAGTCTCCACCGCATCTCTACTGTATCTCTAACTGTCTCCAGTCTCTACAAACTCTACCAACTCCATAGACTCTATGTGACCTTCCCCATCCTTTATTAGAAGAGTAATGTGAGTAAGGTCACTATGCCTAGAATTACGGTAACGTAGCCGATCGCCCATCTCAGTTTTCTGCTATTGGCTTTCTGCACAATCAACACAGCAACAGGCGTCGACAGCACAACGCCAATAACGAGAGGTACAGTCAAGCTCCATTCCATTTGCCTGCTGAGAGAAACAAACGTAAGACTCCCGGCCAGGCTAACGAAGAGTTCAGAGAAACTCTGAATGGAAACGGCAGCCTTTTCACCTGTTCCCATCATTATTAGACCTGTGGTAATGATCGGGCCGAAGCCGCTTCCACTCATTCCTTTATTGAACGAACCGAAAACACCCAGACCGATCAGCTTATACCAGGTGAAGGCAGTCGTCCTTGTCTTGCTTAGTAGTAATAACAACCCTATAGACACTACTAGAATGCCTATGTAAATAGTCAGAACGAGGTCGCTAATGTTTATTGCCGTAATTGCCCCGATGAAACCACCCAGAGCACCGAGTAACCCGACAATCAAGGCTGTCTTCAGATGAGGGGATCTGAAGCTGAAATCGGCATTTTTTGAACGATGATGCAAAAATGGACTCAAGATATTTCCCGCCAGTGAAGCTAGTAATACAGAGGGGACTATCTGATGGGGCTCGAAATCCAGCAGAAGGAGTATGGGCGTCATAGTCAAACCAAAACCCATACCGAATATCAAGTCAATCGTTGCTGTGCAGAAGGAAACAACGACTAGTATTACTGCTAGGGTCATTCATTGCCCCCCAACCATTTTAGAGGATTCCGAACAACGATTAGAGTCCCGCCTGCTCCAGCAGGACAAATAGTACGGTTATTAGAATCGCTAGAGGAATGATGACTGCCCAATTGTTGACTTTTAGAACCTGCGGAAGTGTGACATTGCCGAAATAACCGCTTCTCAGTACGCCTTCCTTTAGCCTTGGATACGCTGCTGCTAGTAATCCGGAACCAAGCACAATGCCAATTAAGCCGGCTGTTACTGCATCTAGGTAACCATTACCGATTGCACCGGCAATCGTGCCAGGGCAATAGCCCAGCAATGCGAAGCCTGTCCCAAAGATTAGCCCTCCTATCGCGTTCTTCCCCCATGAACCCGCTTTAGGACGCAACTTGATCCAGCCGAGGCCTTGCATTGCATAAAGGCCGATCATACCGGTGACGCTTGCCGAGAGCATGATCTTTGCGACAGTGAAATCGGTGAGTAAGAGCTGGTTGATAATGACATCATATTTGGTGGCGCCTCCTTTTTGCAGAAGGAAACCGAATATAATGCCGAATAATAGGCCCCAAAACAACCTCGTTTTTTTTGCTTTCATCCGCATTCTACCTTTCTACATTGTCACTTTGAAGAGCAATTGGGCCATCAGAATCCCGCCTATGAAGAAGCAGATGGCCGATATCCAGCTTGATACGGCCAGCTGCATGGTGCCACTGATGCCATGGCCGCTTGTACAACCATCTGCCCAGCGTGACCCAAACCCCAGTAGAATACCGCCTGCGAATGCTATCACCAGGCGCAATGCCATGTTGTCTCCGAAATTGACTCTCCACACAGAAGGGATCCACTGCAAATTGAAATCGCCGGACAAAAGTGAAGCAATTAGAGCACCAACGACCACGCCTATAACCAGCATCATCTGCCAGTCGATCTCTGGTCTGACTTCCTGATAGTAGAGTTTCTTCTCAACTCTTTTGCCTCTGAACAGCTTTTCAATCATGCCTGCAATCCGGGAAAACGAAGTTGAGCAACCGATGGGCTCACTCGAAATGAGCCAGGTAAACCAGCTCAAGATACCTATGCCTGCCCCCGCTATATAGGGAGACCATTGTACTTCCGTTAGCCAATTCATATCGTTGTCCTCCTATCCGGATTCAGGGATCAAAGGGAAATGTTCGTTGACCTCGGGCCATGTGGATTAATGCATACGTTACACTGCTTGATATGGCCGGCAGCGCTATATCCGGTCATGCCACCGGCAACGTTGTAGACCTCCTTGAAGCCGTGTTGTTTGAGAATGCTTGCTGCCAGGCTAGAGCGATTTCCCGTACTGCAAATCACGTAAGCCGGCTTATCTTGATGTAATTCCTTGTAGCGTGTGCGCAATGCAGGAGCAGGAATGTTTATGGCGCCTTCTATATGGGCGTCGGCGAATTCTAATGGCGTCCTAACGTCTATCAGCATTAATGGCTGGGGGTTATTGGTAATACGCCCATATAGGCTTTCCGCTGAAATGAGATGAACGTGATCTATTTGATAGCCGGCGTTCACCCAGGATGTTACACCTCCGCTTAAATAGGCAACTATGCGGTCAACACCGACCCGACGCGCCCATAAGCTGGCGGTAACAGCCTCCTGATAGCTATCGGCAACCAGCAATATGTCTTGGTCCGTAGGCATAACCCATCCGGCGAACGTGGGGAAATTCCCCTTCAAATCGAGATGCCAGGAACCGGGTATATGGAAACCGGCGAAAGCTGCATAATTGCGTACGTCCAGTACTGCGCTGTTCGCCTCTTTCATTCTCTGAGCAAAATCTGTCGGTTTCAATTCCTCCAGTGCTGGTAATTCAGATAGTAGCGCTGGTCCGTTTCGGTTGATGTCGCTGCAGCGACCGAAGTGGTCTGGGGCTGGTGGCATATTTGAGGTAAGGGAGCGGACAAACTGAGTCTTGTCCTTGATCTGTAGACTGGGATTGTAGTGCCGCTCATAACCAATCGTAGAAGCCCATTTAGCCCCAATCGAGCGTCCGCATAGAGATCCCGCACCATGGGCAGGGTAGACTTCACAATAGTCGGGGAGTTTGAGTAGTTTGTCATGCAGACTGTGGAAAAGCTTGCCCGCTAGATCATTGGCAATACCTGGAAACAGGTCCGGCCTGCCGACATCTCCTACGAACAGGACGTCTCCAACGAAGGCTCCTATGGGAGAATCACCTCGTGACCTGTCGGTTACCACGTATCCGACATGTTCTGGAGTATGGCCAGGTATCTCAAGGACATCTAATCTCATGTCCTCAATGTTGATCGCGTCACCTTCTGAGACTGATACGTGTTCAAACTTACAATTCCCTGACCTTGGCGCATATATTCTGGCCTTTGTTTTGACAGCCAGATCCATATGCCCGGAGACGAAATCCGCATGGAGGTGTGTCTCCAGGATATGAGTGATAGTGACCCCGAGATCACGTGCCTCGTTAACATAGAGGTCTACATCTCGTCTGGGATCAATTACGGCACAGGTCTGTTTGCCCGCCAGGATATAGGAACTGTGAGCGATCTTATCCAGGAAATAGTGTTTCAGTAGCATCGTATCTCCTTCTTCTCTATCTCATCTAACTGCTAGGTGGCAGACGCTGCTTGATTATACACCTGTTTTCCAGGCTCTACGACGCCACGAATCTTAGGGGAACCATACATGCCAATGATGCCCGCTGCAAATTGGCCGGATTGACCTGTCAGCTTATACCCGGAATCGAGCCATCCGGCACCATTTCTTTCAGGGCAATTCTCGTGCCTTTGGCTGATAGCAGGCCCAGGTGCGTTTGGCGCCCGTAGTGAGAGAATCGATGCTCGGCTTCGCTGAAGCTGCAAATGAGGCAGACCGCAGCTTATCTTCGCTTCGCTACAAGCTTTCATCCTGACAGGCGGCATTCTTGGCCCGAAGCTTCTCACCGGGACCATAGCGTAGCCAGTCGTACCAACCTATCGGTTTGAGACCTTCCGGAAGGAATAGTAGAATAATTGGATAGACTGTTTCTTTGATTTGGAGGGTAACGGTTGAAAATGCCCCGGCATGAGGCGTTGTTGAGAGAGGTAGTAAGCACGCAATACTTCGCCGTGCTCAGCACAATTGGTCAGGGCCTGCCATATAGTAATCTGGTGTCTTTCGCCGCAACTGATGACCTGAAATCACTCGTCTTCGTTACTGGGCGGAACACTCGAAAATACAGAAACATGCAGGATAACCATAGTATCTCATTGCTAATCGACAACAGGAGCAACAAACCTTCCGATACTTCCCGGGCCGTTGCCATAACAGCGGTCGGCACCGCCCGCGAAGAAATAGACAATAAGAGCCTCTTTCAAGCTATTCTCCTTGCCAGACATCCTCAACTGAGGCATTTCGTAGAGGCTCCCGATAATGCCATTATGCTGGTGGCCGTACGGGAATATATCGTGGCAGCCTTCGACAGGACAGAGAGTGTGCCTGTATCACAGTAAATCTTACTGGTATTGAAGCATGGTGCTCCAACTCTCAAACTTTCTGGAGTTAATGAGTCATAAAACACTAGAAGGTGCAGCGGCATTTGCCTTGCTCTGAACTGGTGCGTACGATATTGAACACGAAGAGAGGTGCGGCCGCTTGTCTCCTCAATGCAGGGCAGGACGAGGGACTATACAATCCGGCTTCTCCCTGGCATAATCCTAAGTGCAAAGAAGCAGTCAAACAGGAGGACATATGGACGAGAGACTTCAGAAGCTGAAGCGCTTCAACCTTATCATGGGAGGATTTCACCTCATCCAGGGTCTGATTATGGCGTTTCTGGCTACGACGGTCATTCAGAAGATAGCGGAGTTCCAGCCGACCATAGTGCAGTTCTATTTGAGGTTTAATCCCGCCACGAGTTCCCTTGAAGTCACGTCCAGGGAGTTATTCGACCTCCCCTTTGGCTTTCTCGTCGCCACCTTTCTGCTGATCTCGGCGGTTGCTCATGGGCTGATCGTCCTGATGAGTGCGCGGTACTTCGCGGACCTGAAGAAAGGCATCAACAAGTTCCGCTGGTTTGAATACGCCCTGAGTTCCTCTGTGATGATCGTACTGATTGCCACGCTGTTCGGGATCTATGATATCGCTTCGCTGATACTGATCTTCATTGTCAACGCATCTATGAATCTATTCGGCTTGACCATGGAGCAGCTCAATTCGGGCGGCGAGAAAACCAGGGTCAAATGGGGGCCCTTTGTCTGGGGGGCCATAGCCGGGATAGCTCCCTGGATAGCCATAATCATTTACATGTTTGGGACGGGCAACTTCGGCATGGTGCCCTGGTTTGTGTGGGCGATTGTCGGCACGTATTTCGTGGCCTTCAATACATTCCCAATCAACATGATCCTGCAATACAAGCGTGTCGGCAAGTGGAAGGACTACCTGTACGGAGAGAAGACTTACATCGTACTGAGTCTTGTAGCCAAGTCGCTCCTGGCCTGGCTGGTGCTCTTCGGCGCAATGCAACCTTAAGACCGGAGCAGGAACGAATCACGCAATGGGGTTGCCGTGACGCCAGGTGGCTCATGTTTGGCCCACACATCATTTCACCGGAACAATCGTACGGAGTCTCTGGTCTGTGAAGGGCGCCATCCTCACCACCGCGGCATCAACACCTGGTGTCGAGCCCATCGCGTCTAGTTGCACAGATCGTCATATTGTCGCCAGGTATTCTCTCCCGTCCGAAAGCCGGACGTTATCCGCCTCTGCGCCTCGATGAGCACGCTGGGACTTGGGCCAGGTGTCAGGGGCTAGGGGCTAGGTCAGCCCACAACTGTTAACCCGCCAACTCTTCTCGTCTCCTCTGGTAGTAGACGATCGGCAGCCCAATCTTCAATCTCCAGCCCCTAAACTCCATAAACTCAACCAACTCTACGAACTCAATGAACTCTATCTCCAGCCCCACTCGTCAGGACTCAGAATTCAGAAGCAACATTAGGAAGTATGATACGGCCAGGCAAGGTGATCTATGCGCGCTAGCTCGTCAACTACGCTCTTTTGGCGGCAATTGTATTGCCGCTGTCCTTTGTTCCGAACCGCTGTAGAAGTTTGTATGTGCAGTCAACACCAAAGGTGAGAGCCTCAACCGGTATGCGCTCATCCGGCCCATGCATCAGTTGCCAGAAAAAGAAATCGCGCGGCAGATTCATCGGTATGAATCCGTAGGTCTGAATACCTAATCGCGAAAAAAGCCGTCCGTCTGTAGACCCGGGTATCACCACAGGGACAGGAATGCCTTCCGGATCGGCCTCCCGCAAGATATCTGAGAGAACACCGAACAACCCCATATCTGGCTCTACAGGCAACTTCTCGTAAAAGCGGGTTTCCACTACCTTAATTTCGGCGTCTTCTCCGACAAGCTGACGCAGCTCAGAGACTGCGTCTTCAGTGGTATATCCCGGAAGCAAGCAAAAGACTAGACCAACAGTGATTTTTTCTGGAATTCTGTTTGGAACGTCAGCCCCCGTAATCATGGTGGCGTTGACCGTATTGTGCAGCAATGCCTCGAACTGCTCAACTTGCTTTCCTAACCCTCTCAGTACCCCGTCAGTCAGTCTAGGGTTCAAGAGTTGGCGCAAGACCAGGTTGCTGGGAAATGGCATAGCACCGGCCATCATTTGTATCATCTGTCGTGTCGCTGGCGTCACATGCACTGGCAGATGCTGCGTGTCGAGCCGTTGAAGCAATTTGCCTAACTTAGCTGTCGCTCCTCCATGGTATGTTCCTGTAGGATGTCCGCCCTGTCCGCGTAAAGTCACCTCTATACCGCAGATTCCTTTCTCGGCCACCATGATGGGATAGAATCTCCGCTTTCCAACGTAGAAGCTAAAGCCGCCGAGCTCTCCTATAGCGTAGCGAACATCTGCGAACTGAGCGGCGTGGTTCTCTACAAGATACCTGGCACCGAATTCTCCACCCTTTTCTTCGTCGCTGACAATAGCCAGTATCACATCGCCAGGGGGTTTGAGCCCTTCAGCTTTAGCCCGCAAGAAGGCGGCCAGCATCATGGTTACGCCTCCCTTCATGTCGAGAGCAC
Source organism: uncultured Dehalococcoidales bacterium (assembly GCA_964353715.1). GTDB lineage: Bacteria > Chloroflexota > Dehalococcoidia > GIF9 > AB-539-J10 > RBG-13-51-36. The sequence goes on from CAYGWI010000001.1 coordinate 23,336, forward strand.
CGCGTCCCCAGACAGAGCCGTCCACGACCTTACCCTCAAACGGTGGATGTTGCCATGTCTGGTTTTCGGTAGTCACCACATCTACGTGTCCCTGAAGCAACAAAGGAGGCGCATTGCCTTGCCCGGGCAGACGTGCAATCAAATTGGTGCGCACCGGGTCACGGGCAAGAATAGTAGTTTCAATGCCTGCTGCTTTGATAAGACCACTTATATAGCTGATGCATTCTCCCTCATTGCCTGGCGGACTGGTCGTATCAAAGCGGATCAGGTTTTGCAGCAATTCTACGGGGCGCTCATAAATGGTCGCTGCGTCACTCCTGGTTGATAAGGTCATTTCGAACCTCCTGCGCAAAGTTCAGATGTTCTCCAATATAACAGTATGGAGAGAACAGAGCAATTGCGACTTCTTGTGACTGACTATCCCGCCGATGGTATTAACACCTTCTCCTCAAGGATGAGTGCGGAGACTATCTACCAGGGCCCGCCAACGTAATTGCTAACTAGCTTGTATCTCTACTAATCTCTATGCGTCTCTAGTCTCTATAAACTCCACCAACTCTATAAACTCTATGAACCCAATGAACTTCCCTTGTCTCTCCGAGTCTCCAATACCCTTAATGTATCCCCCTCGTCTCTAGTCCACTCCTCATCTATCATCTCGTCACAAACTCTATAAACTCAATGAACTCCATAAGCTCAATGAACTCTATTCCTAGTCTATCGGATTGCCACGCCCCTACTACTCCCCAAAAGGCTCGATGCCCAGTTCTGCCATCAGTTTGTTTACAAGTTCGAATGCTTCTCTTTGAATCCGTAGGCGCTCTTCGCGGTCTTCCTCTCCCAAGAAATCTGCAACCCCAACCGGTCCTATGGAGTTAGTCGTTGTAAACCTGGCCTTGATCTTCCCGAAGCCTTCCCTGGCTAGTTTATTATCCATAAGAGGTCTTATATCCCGCACTAGGGCTGGTATTCCGCCAGGGTAATGGCGGCAGCAGTAATAGATATCATAGGCGTCTTTTTCTTTGATGCGGCCCCATAATGCCATCCCCTTGGTCACCAGGAAAGGACCGATTGCAGATACCTTGACTGTTACTTCGTGTGTTGCGCCGTTTGGCAACCTGCTTTTTACCTTGACTTTCACCGGATTGTCGAAAACAAGGTCACACCCTCTGGCCTTTCTGGCTCGAGCATCTTGTATCTTCTGATGACGATTCCAACGCCTCGTGCCGCCGTATTCACCGGCTAAAAGATCAATCTTTACGGTGATGTTCTTCCCGGTTTCAGTTTCTACATCCCGGTAGAAGACGTAGGGCTGTTCACCCTTCTTTTGATAGTAATCCCTGGCTTTCAGGGTCTCGACAATTGTCTGGTAGCTATCGTTGGAGATAAGTCTATTGTCCAGAGCAAGGTCTATATCCATCGTACCAGGGTGCTTTACACCGGCGGACTTAATCAGGAGAGGCGGAACATTTCCTCCCACTATTACAATGTTTTCCCGAAATTCGCCCAGGACGGTCATTACCTCCACCAGCACAGATAGACAGGCCTGGGTTTCTGGCGGCGTATAATCGCTCTGCTTCACCATTGTGGTTTCATCCTCTGCTCAAACAAGAATTCAGCAGATTCCTCACCACGCCCTTTGAATCCCACAAGGTCAAGGTAGAGTTGCACATCGCTTACAACTCTCATACTGTCAATTTCCCTGCTTCCATAGAAAACGCCATCGTCATAGGGCTCCAATATACTGAAGTTAGGTCCTGAGGAAACCTGCTTTAATCCTAACGAGTCCGCAACTTCTCCAATATCGTTGCCAACATAGGCGAATCCCCTTGTGTAACGCATATAGGGCGCTACCAGGGCAGCCCCGGAAAACAGCGTCAATGCGTAAGGAATGCCTCTCCTTTCGCAATATTGCGAAAGGTTGCCTTCCAACTCCTTAATCTCATCTAAGCTGAAGTAGTCATATACCTTGTTCTTTCGAAAAGAGTAGTTGTCTGCCCATTGTCTGAGAAGGTCGCCGGGACGGCTAAGAGTCAAGCCATTTTCTTTCTCAGAAGCATATTCCAAATCAAGCAGACGCCCCTTCAACTTGGAAGCCAGGCCAAGACTCACTTTGGCTTCCCTCGCCAACTCCTGAACTTGCCATGATCGTCCGGGATTACTTAGCATTGCTCGCACAATGCGGCTTGACTTCGGGCTAAAGATAGAGCGGACCTGTCGTTTTTCTATCGCGGGATTGGGGTAATTCCTTCTTTCAATGTATACCTGGTCGAAGTTGAGAAAAAGATTCCCTGCTAAGTCTATGTAGCCCACACCGTTCTGCTTACAAACTCGGGCTGAATCGTCACTGATGTAGGGTGCCGCTACCATAGGGTATGCACCTTCCATCCGGTCCACGTATTCTCCGAGCTGCTGGATAGCAGCCCTTATTATCCTGGGTTCTCCCGGAGATTTGACCTCTACGATCACTTTCTGAAGATTGTCCCGAATCTTAAGCTCTAATAGCAAATCAACCTGAACGCCTGCCAAAGATGCTTGCATTACAGAACGACGGAGCTCTATGAAGGGTATGTCGCGAAGGGTCCGCTCGAGCTCATCTTTAATTCTAATTACTATTTCCTGTTCTTTCATCTCATTTCACTATATACGCCAGTTTCACCGTGTGGTGAAAGTATATACTTTAGTGAAACTAATGTCAAGTGCCTTCACTATTTATGGCCATTTCACCAAATGGTGAAACAGGAGAAAAGCATGAGCAAAGTCAGAAACCAGCAGCCAGAAGATCAACAACACCCTGTCATTGCGAGGCCCGACCCGTCGGGCCGTGGCAATCTCCCCCCAATTCTCCCCCCTCAGGATAAGGGAGCATTAAGGTGAGTTACGACGCCAATCCGGGCGTATTATAATATGGGCGTATGGACGTCACAGTTTACTCAAGTGCTGCGGACTTCCTTTTGAAGACCGGTGACGTGCTTCGTTCCGACGAGGCCCGTTACGGCCTCATTTATGGCATCGCCCGGCTGATAGATGGCAACCCGCACCACTACGGGGAAGAAGACCCTCTGCTCTTCGTGGTGAACGATGACGACGGGGTCAGCGCAATGGCCTGGCGGACCCCTCCTTATCCGGTAGGTCTGGCCTGGCACGCCGGTGACCCGAAAGAAGCCGTCCCACTACTGGTCGAGGCCATCCACAGCCGCTGGGCAGAGATACCCGGACTTTTAGGACACAGAGAAGTAGCGGGCCCTTTCGCCGATAGGTGGTGCAAGGATTTTGGAGTTTCCATAGAATCAACGATGGCGCAGCGCATCTACCGCCTTGATGCGGTAAATGACGTCCCTTCCGTACCCGGCCATATGCGGCTGGCGACACTGGCGGACAAGGATTTGATCTGTCAATGGAGACACGCCTTTGTGGTGGACGTGGAACTCCCGACATCCCGTAGCACGCCCGAGCGCGACATTACTCCGTTCATTGGAAAAGGTGCGATCTATCTGTGGGAATACTCGGATAATCCTGTCTGTATGGTGATGAAGGGCCGCCCGACCAATCACGGTATGACAGTTAGTCTTGTTTACACACCACGGGAGCGCCGCCGGCACGGCTACGCCACAGCTTGTGTAGCTGGTGTCTGCCGCGATATACTGAGAAGCGGCTACGACTTCTGCACGCTCTATTCAGATTTGAGCAACCCTACGTCCAACTCCATCTATATGAAGATCGGATTCAGACCGGTCTGCGATTCCGTAGAGTATGGCCTTTCACCCCCCATCCGCCCCTAATCGGCACTAGTCAGGCGTCAGTTGCTGCCCGTCAACCGCCGGCAGACAGCTGACAGCCTCCAATCTCCAATCCCCAGTCTCGGTAGTCAGGAGTTAGCGCGCGGCCGTTATCCCGCCAGCTCTTCCCGTTTCCTGCGGTACTCCGCGTCTATCCGCTCGGCCTCGTCAACCAGGTCTCCTATTCGGCCGTCAACCTCGATTGCATCTTTCATGAAGTCTCTTCAATCTAATCCTGTTATAGCGCTGGGCGATAATGCAGGGCATATTGGCCGCAAGCCCGTAGGCCACCATGATCAGTCCAATCCACCAGTCGCTCCACACGAAGAAGATGAGCGCAAAAAGAAGAATGACCCAGTGGGTTAACTCGGCCCGACATGTTTCCAGGATGTATCTTTGTACATGTGAGGTATCGGCATTGTCCAAATGCCCCTTCTTGAGTCCACCTTTGAATACGGCGACACCGTCTGGCAGAAACCGTTTCCATTTCTTGACTTTGAGAAGAGATCTGTAGGTTTTCCCGCCCCTTTCCCAGGTTCGCTGCCTGTAGAGCCATGATTCCGGATTGAAGGAGTTGGGCCGTATCCTCGCGGTTGACATGCCAACGACTATGTGGATTATGAGCCAAACTGTAATATTGATGACTATCGCCCATGGACCGGACAAATGCACAATCATTCCATTTGCGCCTTGTCTTTCAGGCTGATTACTGTGCCCTTCCATCTAACGCTTCTCTTGATGGAAATCAGAAAGACCGAGAGAAAGAAAACCACTACGAAGAACAATTGCGAAACCGGGAAGAGAAGCGCCGTATAGAACTTGAATGTACCAACTCGGGACGCCATCCAATAGGTTTGAACGGCATAGGCCAGATATGCTAGCGTCCACCACATGATTGCAGTACTTTGCATGCTCCATATTGCTCCAATTGCGAATACCGTGGCACTTATACCACTGCCGATCCATGCAATGGTCGCCACAAGCAAGGGAATGCGAGCCATGCGAGCTCCGGTGGCGAAACCCTTGCTCCATCCGTCTACTAGTTCTCTCATGCCGTTAGGATACATGCGAAAGGAAATAGTGCCCCACCCGCCATAGCAGTGAAGCCGGCGATTGTTCTTCTTGAGCTCCTCTCCGAGGGCGAGATCTTCTACTACCTCGCCTTTCACAGCAGTATGACCACCGTTTTCGAAGTAATATGCCTTTCTCATGACGATACATGGACCGAATAATCCGATCGGCTTGATACGACTGCCCATCACTGTGAAAGGACCCATTGCGCCCATCATGATTATATTGAAGAACAAGGACAGCTGCTCGTAAAGTCTCCTGGTTTTGTGGTATGGCTGTATTGAAACAATACCGTCCGTTTCGAGGTATGTATCTACTATGTTTCTCAGGCCACCTTTCTCGAGACACGTGTCTGCGTCCAGGAAAATGAGTATGTCGCCCTTTGCCAACCGGGCGCCCTGATAGCACGCCCAGGGCTTCCCGACCCAGCCTTTAGGCAGCGGTTCTGAGTCGATGACTGTCACTCCCTCTCTCCTGGCGACTTCCCTGGTCCCGTCTTCGCATGGACCGACAACGACGATGATTTCATCGGGGACGGAATCGCTCTCTCGCAGGGATGCCAGGAGAATAGGAAGTGAGTTCGCCTCGTTTCGGGCCGGTATTACTACGGATATCGTCGGACGCGGTTTCGCATTCCCTTTGAGTCTCCTTGTACAAAGTGGAATACGAAACAGGAAGAAGAAACCGAAGAACCAGAATACAGCGTGGACAACGAAGTATGTGATGTCCATGAATGATTGCCGCTGATTATATGTGATTCGTATGCCTTGCACAAGCACGCAGGCAAAAACCCGACTGTGAAACCGCATCCAGCCACAATGTGTCAATCAGGGCTGCAGGAATATGCCTCACTTGGAGCACGGCCACTGATAGGGCTGGTTTGTTACTCGCACGGAAAACACTGCAGTATCACACTGTCTTCGATACACGATTCCCATCCTGATGACGGGCGGCGCCAGTTTCTGCCTTTCTTTCTAACCGGCCTTGAGTCCACAGAACGTCAGGCTGTTGCATCGCCACTATCTTTGTCCCCGGAAATGACACCCA
>CAYGWI010000002.1:0-29022 GCA_964353715.1 uncultured Dehalococcoidales bacterium
CTTTGCCGGAGGCACAGCTGGACCGGTTTATGATGCGAATACAGCTGGGCTACCCATCCTTCGAGGACGAGATGTCCATCATAGACAGCCAACGCATACAACATCCAATTGAAAGCCTTGGTGTTGTCGCCAGCGCAGATGAGGTGAGGGAAGCACAGGAAGTTGTTAAAGGAATCTTCGTAGACCACCAAGTTCAGCGGTATATAGTTATGCTGGTCTATGCCACACGAAAACACGACAACGTCATGGTGGGTGCCTCACCTCGGGCATCCCTCGACCTGTTCCGCTCCTCTCAGGCGCTCGCATTGCTGAGAGGGCGTGACTATATCATACCAGACGATGCAAAGGAACTGGCGGTGGTGGTGATGGGGCATCGTGTGATTGTGACTCCGGCAGCTCGTATGAATGGTGTGGATGGACGCCAGATTGTTGAAGACGTTCTAGAGCATGTGGCAGTTCCTGCTGCTCGAGCCGGCGGTTGGGTGGCCCACGGTTGAGACTAACACAACGTCGGCAGCACAACACTGGACTGATAGTGCTCCGGGCAACGACGTTCCGCAGTGGAAGACAGGGGCGTATGGATACGAGTGTCAACTAAAGAAGACCAATAGTTAAGGCCGTGTCCTTTTGATGGGGGATAGATTAGCGGACTGGGTCAGATGCGACTCATAAAACAAGTAGGTCAGGACCTTGACCGTTTCGTGTAGAATTTCCGCGGTAGGGCACTATGCAGGGCGTGTCGCAGTAGATGATTGCGCACCTGCGGCCATGCCTTTGTCACGCCGGACCTGTCTTCGTCGCTGAGACTGTGATTGCTGTAGGATACACGCATATAGGCCTGTAGTATTCTGTCCAGGCTTGTTGCCATCCCCGGCACTCTAGCTGCCAGTTGGCGCCCGTATTCTTGAGGCGTCAAGGTCTGTCGCGGTCCCATCCCGCTTAATGCGGCGAGGTAGCCCATTCTGGCGTATGCCGCTCGCGGCTCTGCCACCTTTCCTAACAGGCGTCTCCACGCGAGCCATATCATCGCTGCCAGCAATGCCAGACCCAAGGATATTCCCAGCAGTCGGGAATTCCAGGCAGCGGGCGTGCTCGCATCGTCTGGCTCTACTATGGGGTCATCAATGTCTCCCGCATCTTGCGGGGGAAGGCCAGCTTCTCCATAAACAATGAGAGGCTGAGCAGGAGTGGGCTCGAAGGGCATCCAGCCATACCCCGGGAAGAACGCCTCACTCCAGCTGTGGCTATTCCGTACAACGAACGTATCTCGCAAGTCTTGCCCTCCATCGTTTGAATGACCGCCCGCATCGCCGAGCCCGTGCTGCTCCGTCAGCTCGCCTGGGCCATAACCCACTACCATGCGAGATGGTACCCCGGAGGCGCGCAATAGCACAGTCAGAGCAGAGGCAAAGTATTGACAATACCCCCTCCTCAACTCGAAAAGGAAGTAATCAACGCCGTCGGTGCCTTCGGGAGGCGCTTGTATGTCCACCGTGTATTCAAGGGTGCGAAGATAATTGCAGATCGCAACGGCCTTCTCGTATGGGGTTTCAGCGCCTCTGGTCAGTTCCTGCGCAAGGTACATAATGCGCGAGGGCATAGTGTCGGGCAGTTGCAGATACGTGTCCAGAACCCAGCCCGGGTATCCAGTACCGGCCGCCAGCAAATCGTTCCTGGTTACTGCCGGCACATTGGTAGTAGCTCGGTATGAAGCCCCGGCGGAAATCGGCACGGCAGTGCGCACCGAAAGCGTATCAGCCCGGATCGGGACATGCCGCTCCACCACAACCTTCTCAACTCCTTCCGTGCCGAATTCGCAGGCAATCACCCGCACGTCTTCGGGCAGAGCGGATCTGATGTCCGACTCTGTTAGTTTGTCAAGAGAGGCACGGCCAATTTCCTGTAACCGCAAAGCCGCCTCTCGCAGGTCAACTGGGAGACCTCCCACTTCCGCAACCAGTCCTGCCTGCGTTTCCGAAAATGATATCTGGTACCGAGCAGGTTGCAGGACTTCTAGCCGATAACCAATCGACATATCGACGGGATAGCCGCACAGATACACAGGGTCTCCCGCTATCAGTGAGGACTGCACCGTTACACTGACGTCAACCTGTTTCGACTTCTGGGGCTCTGCCCCCGGCTCTTCCTGAGCGGCGGTCTTGGGAGAAACCATCTGTGTATCGCCGGTCTGCCATCCCTTGTGTGTATACACGTCATAGCTCCTGGCACGCAAATAAACGGGGAAGGGAGCTCTCACGATTAGAACAGGCTCTTCACTCAGAGTTATGCTGGCCCCAAAATCACTGGTATACCCGAAGAACTGGTCGGTGACTGGGTCTTCAAAAGGGACTCCTCGAATGCCACGAGCAAGCTCTTCCCTGATCACTCTCACTGGTGAGTGGATGCTATTCCATACCGCTGCGATTGGCATAAACCTGGCTGATGGGATGGGGAGTATGGACGTGACTATCACAACTATCAGTGCGAACCTGAAGGCGTTAGGCAGGAGCACCGAATCCAGTTCACGGCGCTGGACATTTCTTTGGGTCCAGTCGCGCTCACGCTCCAGAACGGATAGACGTGCCACTAGAAGACAGATCAAGAACAGGTACAGATATAGCCGGAAATTCTGCGCTTCAGAGTCGAGAATTGCGGTGTTGACTGCCATCACGATTCCGCTGGGCAGCATGGCACCCCATATATTGTGTTTGCGGAAAAGCGACCAGGAACAGATGAATCCCACCAGCCACGATGTGACCAGAAGAAGGAAGCTGGCAAGCAATGTGTCAGGACTCATCTCTCCTCCCAGCGAGGCCCGGCTCCACATGAGTAAATGATTTACGACTGTTGCATACCGGTCAAGACTTGTAGCACCTTCAACCAAACTGGTGAGCTGCCAGACGCTCAGGCAAATCCCGAGGAGCAGGACACCGACGGCTAGTAACCACCCCTTAAAGTGCGTCTTCGCCAGCAGAAGGCCCAGCATCAAACCGCAGAACGCCAGGAGGTATAATCCCGGCGCTGGTGCCCACCACGTCCTTCGCACCGACCAGACTGCCAGCGTCACCGACAGCAACAGAAGCACGAACATCACCCACCCTTCCGAAGGGCCCTTCAGCGCTTGCCTCAGAAGGCTACCGATGTGCGCCATCGTCCGAGATATGCCCTGCTTCAGCTTCCTCAGTCTCAACATGTGCCCCTGCTTGGTGTGCGTATTCCTGGCGACAAATCGCCATGTGTCTGGGAAGCCAGTACCTGCTCAGCATTGCTGCACTGTTTGAACGTGAGCAGGTCATCTGGCATTATCGGTTGAGAAAGTGCATAAGGCAGATTATCGCCTCTGTGTACCACGTACGCAGGAATTCCAGCACTCACCAGCCCCATTGCCACTTCATCAAGCGGTTCTTTCCCTCCAAAGCCAGTAGGGTCAACCAATGCCACCACGACATTGAGACCACGGTATCTCAGTTCTCGTAGTACTGATAGCCACTCTGTCGCAGCAGAGGAGGTAATGACAAGAAGGGAGGCCGACCTGCCAAACTGCGTCGCGTTCTTCACAAGCACCCTGGCCAGGGCAGTATTCCCTTCAGTCCTGGACAGGGTGAGCATGTCCACAATAGTGGACATCTGTTTGGCACCGGCCCTCAGCGGCAGCACATACTCGCGATCGCCATACGCTATCAAACCCACCGAGCGTTCCTCTTTCAGAACAAGATAAATAAGCGATGCGGCAATAGCAACAGCGTACTCATCCGTTCTCTCCGTCCCTTCACTGTGGTGAATTCTCCGCTCCAGGTCCAGAACAACCCATACGTCACCGCCCCCCCCAGAGTCGAACTCCTTGGACATGAGTTGACCACTCTTCGCGGTGGATAGCCAGTGGATTTGATTCAGGCTATCGCCATGAACGTATTCGCGAACTGCAGCTACCTGAGGAGTGCGAGTCTGAGAGCGATACCGTATGCTTTCCTCCCCAGACCGTTCCGCCAGCGGAAGGCGGAAATAGGGCAACGCGACGATCGGCGGCTGGACCACTGCTTTCACCTGACTGCCTTGTATCTTCTCCATCCGAAATAGCCCCAGGGGATCGCTAGTACGGGCCAGTAGCGGGCCGACGGTGTGGACACCACGGGCATGACAGAATGCATGCATTTCCAACCGCTCCTGTCCCCTAGCCGAAACTGCGTCGACTATGCCCGGGATACTACCGGGCATGTCACTCATTAGCGTGATTTCCACCCAGCCGGTCTGCAGACGGGAGTCATTGCGCAAATAAACCTGCACTTTAAGCATGTCCCCTACTTGCACTACATGGGATTTGTTTTGCATCCGCATATCCAGACCACGTAGTCTCAACCGCAGGTAAACATAGCTACCGCCTACGGCCAGTGCCAGAAAATAGACCACGCGATATGCGACGTCTTTATCCGTGACAACGGCGCAAAGGAAAGTGACCGCAAGAAGGAGTACCACCCCTCGGCCTCGTGGTGTTATTTGGGCATATAAGCCCGAAAGGAGATTCGTTATCGCGCGCACGTGACGACTCATCCTGTTGTCACTATAAATGCAGAAGGCCGAGAAAGGTTGCATTCTCAGATTGCCGGTTCTAACGCATGTTGCGCCGACCCTGACAATTCAGCCTTTCAGTACGGCTGCATCCTCTAATCTACAGTATATCACCCCCGCACTTCCAAACCATCTCTTCGTAGGGCGTCCCAGCCATACTATGGAGTCCAGGGGTCACAAGACGTTACTTTGTTCAACCAATTGACAACTGAGTGCCAAAGACATATCATACCGCCGATGGCGACAGGATAATTCCTGGCAACCAAAATGAAGTAATTGATGGTTGCTTTAGTATACAAGTCCTCACAATCTGGCTTTGTCTGGTGGGTCAAGCGGGGGACAGGCTGGGGATCCTGGCTAAAGCGAAATCCAGGTCCGATTGCTTTCGGGAGCCCTGGGTGTGACCCAGATCCAGGATGCATGCGCTGTTGCCATCACACAGAAGGCAACTAAAGAAGGATGTCGGTTCACATGAATTTTCCGCACTTTTCTCCTGATGTTCCATCCAAGCTGAGCGAGGGACAGGTCAAAAAGAGCCTGAGGAACAGCATCTTCGATGGCTCGGCTCATTCCGTGATGCTCGGGCTGACGCAGAACTACATTACGCCATACGCACTGACAATGAAAGCTAGCATTCAGCAGATTGGATTGCTCACCAGCGTGGCCAATTTCACCATGGCAGCGGCTCAGTTCGTAGCTCCGACCCTTTCCGAGAGGATAGGGAGTCGAAAGGGCTTTATACTCCCCATGGTCCTTATACACGCCTTGATGTGGCTGCCGATTCTCGCCATTCCTTATCTCTTCCAGACACACCAGGTCTGGTGGCTGATACTGTTCATGACTTTGAGCACCGCCTTCGGTTCTGCCGTGGACCCCGCCTGGGGAAGTATGATGGCGGATCTGGTGCCGAGGCAGATGCGCGGCCGGTACTTCGGCCTGCGCAACCGCATCACTGCCTTTATCTCCATGGCACTCAGTTATGCCGCCGGGGGCATTCTGCAACTCCTCACCGGCAATACCGACCTGGCTTTCACCATCATATTCATCGGGGCTATCGCATCACGGCTGGTGTCGCTCTATTTCCTGTCAAAGATGTACGAACCGTTGAGCCCGGCGACCGAACAGCGGGGCCACGAAAGCACGCTGAAATTAGCGCGGGGCCTGTTCTCCACCAACATCGGCATATTCATAATGCTCTGCGCCTTGATGACCTTCTCGGCGGCTGTTGCCGGACCGTTTTTCTCTCCGTATATGCTGAACGACCTTAATATGAGCTACATCGTCTATACTGCCCTCAACTCAGTGACGGGCCTGGCGACCGTCGGTTTTATGACATGGTGGGGCAAACGGATAGATAGGGCGGGAAGTATCAAGGTGCTGAAAATCACGTCCCTGTTTGTTCCATTTGTGCCACTCGGGTGGCTGCCAAGCCACAGTCTATGGTGGCTTGCCATCATGCAGGTGTTTTCGGGGTTTGCCTGGGCGGGCTTCCAGCTTTCCAGCGGCGTCTTTATCTTCGATGCGACTCCTCCCCGGAACAGGACCCGTTACATAGCTCTCTACAACTCTCTGATATACCTCGGTGCCAGCGTGGGGGCTCTGGTCGGCGGTGTTGTGACACCACACTTGCCACCGATCATGGGCAGTTCTTTCCTCTCAATCTTTGCAGTTTCAGGAGCGGCCCGGCTGGCCGTGGCGCTGTTTTTCCTGCGACGCATCAAGGAAGTGCGCAAAGTGCCACATATTGAAGCCAGCGAATTGCTATTCAGCGATTTTCAGCGCCCCTGGATAGATCGGGCATACGGCTACGTGGTGGCCTATTTCCGCCGTCGCAAAATAGACTGACGGTCAAATCTGTTGCGCTGTGAGATACCAGGGAGTCTAACAAAGGACGACTTGACAACGCACCGTTTCTCGACTATTTCTTGAGGCGCTTCGTCCACTGCTTTCGAAACTTGTTGACCTTGGGCGAAATCACGACCTGGCAGTATGATTGTTCCGGATGTCGTGAAAAGTATTCCCGGTGGTAGTCCTCTGCCGGATAGAATTTGCCCAGCGGCACAAGCTGCGTCACGATGGGTTTCTTCCACAGGCGAGCCTCATTGAGTTCTCTGATGAGCGCTTCAGCGATGGTTCTCTGCCGATCGTCGTGATAGAAGATGGCGGAACGGTACTGCGTGCCCACATCCTCACCCTGCCGGTCCAACGTCGTCGGGTCGTGGACGGAGAAGAAGATCTGCAGGATTTCCCGAAAGGAAATCTGGCCAGGATTGAAGGCCAACTGGATTGCCTCCGCGTGCCCGGTGGCATTGGCGCAGACTTCCTGGTAGGTCGGAGCGACGGTAGTGCCGCCCGCGTAGCCGGAAACCACACCCTCAACCCCGTCCACCTCAGTAAAGACCGCTTCCAGGCACCAGAAGCAGCCGCCGGCAAGGGTGGCGACTTCTGTTCCGGCCCTCCCGGTCATAGCTTTTTCTCTGGTGTGAATTTCAGCGCAATGCCGTCTATGCAATAGCGTTTGCCAGTGGGCTTCGGTCCATCATCAAAAACGTGACCGAGATGGGCACCGCACCTGGCACAGAGAACTTCCGTCCGCAGCCTTCCCTCACTTCTATCAGGCTGCTGTGCCACGTTGAGCGGCGAGATTGGTTCATAGTAACTGGGCCAACCCGTCCCTGAATTGAACTTGGTTGAACCGCGAAAAAGGTCGGTGTCACAACGGATACAGCGGAAAACACCGGGTTCATGGACCTGGTCGAATGTGCAGGTGCCCGGGTCTTCAGTTCCCTTCCTGGCGGTGATCTCATACTGCTCCGGGGTCAGTGATTTCTTCCATTCTGCATCTGTTTTCTCTATCTTCTCTACGATCACTGCCTTATTCTGTTTGGCATCGTAAATCCGAACGGTCGCCATACGGTCACCTCCTGCAAACTTCCTCGAGTGATTATAGCACGGTAGGCAAGGCTCACCCGCCAGTCATCTGTGTCTGGAATTGTTGACATCGTATGAGCAGTAGTCTATCGTTAATGCAAACATGAAGGCGAAAGATGTGAAATAGCCTCGGGGCAAAAGTCGCCCTTTGAGGAGTCCCATCAGCTATCATGCGACTATAAGGAGGGGCCGATGAACAAGGAAGCCAAGACAATAAAAGTGCCAAACGCCATCAAAAAGATGTTGCTGACCGATGAACAAGTTATGGCAGTCATAAAGCAATCGAGGTTGAAGGCAGCCATCACACCCGACTCCATAATAGTTACTAACCAGAGAATAATCAGGTGCTCTCCATCAGCCCTGGGATTACGCAAGGAGATTGAAGATTATAGATATGAAGACATAGCCAATCTGAAAATCGATAAGGGAATTGTGTTCGCCACCATCACCGCCAAGCGACGATTCATGAGCGAGGACCTAATCCTGGACAAGCTCTTGAAAGGTCAGGCGGATTACATTTCCAGGGTCATTCAGGAGAATGTCAGGCGAACGAGTGGCGCCGCTACATCCCCGGTTGCGACCAATCAGCAGACTCCTCCAGCTTCGCCAGAGGACCCTCTTCAGGTCCTGAAGCTTCGGTTTGCCAGAGGAGAGATTACCAAGGAACAATTTGAGGAGATGAAGAGAGCGCTGGAGTAGACCTGGCTGACGCCCTGACTGACCTCTGTCCTCACCTGGCCTATTATTGAAGACTGTTAGCGTAAGAGTGATGCCGTTCTCGCCTCCCAGGGTCATTGGGACACAATCCGACGCAGACCTGGCTTCATCAACTCTGTATCCAAGACACACTACAGAGCCAGACAATCGCAAAACACTAATTTATACTGAGCCTAGTTGGTACGGTATCCCTGTAATTCACATTACGATGGAGCGGATTGCACATTTGTCAGAAATGTCGGGGCACTTTTCGATGATTTGTTAGGCAAGAAAAGACAATAGGGGCCGGTGAGGCGCCCTTGCGTAACTATCTTACCCCACTTTTGGCGCTGGATGATAGACTGGTAATTGAAATGAGAAAAGGCAAACCGCATTCAAAATGAGTCGCTTTGCAGTCCAGAAACACCATGCCAGTCGTCTGCACTATGATTTCCGGTTGGAGATGGACGGCGTACTGAAGAGTTGGGCCGTGCCCAAAAGCCCTCCTACGGAGTCCGGTATTCGAAGATTGGCCGTTCAGGTAGATGATCATCCAGTGAGTTACATAGATTTCGAAGGAGACATCGCCGAGGGCTTGTACGGTGCCGGCAAGGTCGAAATCTGGGACAGAGGCGAATATGAACTCCAACAAAATGAGCCTGATCTGTTAACATTCACGCTTCATGGAGATAGACTACAAGGGGAGTACGCTCTGGTTCACACCGGCGACAGGAATTGGCTCCTGTTGAAGAGAAAAGAGCGATAGCAGATACAGGATAGCAAGACTGAGGCGGAACGCAGCGGAAATCAGAGCGTGAACTGACACAGGTAGGTCTTGCGGGCGCAATCTGGCCGACTGTTATACTTAATCCTGTGCTCCGAATCACTCGCTATTGGACGAGATGGATACGAACAAACGGCGATTGATTGGGACCTTTTTGTATCGGTTCTCTCAATATTGATCTTGTGGTTTGGCCAAATGGTCCTTCATATGATTTGATGAATCTTGGTACAATTTGATGTCACCGTAAGAGGATAATATGCTTACTGTCACCAACGTCTCCAAGTCATATGCCGACCATGAACTTTTCAGCGGAGTCAGCTTCACCGCTGGCATGAGCGATCGCATTGCAGTCATTGGACGGAATGGCACAGGGAAGACCACCCTCTTCGAAATCATAACCGGCAACATCATCCCGGATTCCGGAAGCGTGGCTGTGCGACGCAACACGACTATCGGTTATCTTCGTCAGGATGTCCAACTATCAGCGCAGCGGAGTCTGCTGGAATATGTGTCCCGTTCGTCCGACCTGGTCAGTGACCTTGAGCATAAGATCGCAGTGGTGCAAGCAGACCTGGCAGAGGAACAGGATGAGGAAACTGTGAATGGCATGTTGAGAAAGCTCGGTGAGCTGCAGTCGCTTTATGAGGCGAAGGGCGGCTATAGCTCCGAACACGAAGCAAAAATCGTCCTGGCTGGAATGGGTTTCGCCCCGTCGGATTTCGAGCGTCCGCTGTCTGAATTCAGCGGCGGCTGGCGGACACGTATTGAACTGGCCAGGCTCCTCTTTCTTAGTCCCGATATCCTGCTGCTGGACGAACCCACGAACTATCTTGACCTGGAGACGCAGCGCTGGTTTGAGACTTACCTGAAGCGCTATCCCGGTGCTGTCCTGGTCACGTCGCATGACCGGGCCTTTCTCAACAATGCTGTGAGCAAAGTCATCGCTATTGAGGATGAGGCCGTCATATTCCACCACGGGGATTATGATAGCTACGTTCTCGCCCGCGAGAAGGATATCGAGACCCGCCAGGCGGCCGCCCGGCGGCAGGAGGCAGAAATTGGACGGCAAATGCGTTTCATTGAGCGCTTCCGGGCCAAGAATACCAAGGCTTCTCAGGTGCAGAGCCGCATCAAGCAACTGGGCAAAATTGAGCGGATTACAGTTCCCCGGGTGATGAAGAGGATACACTTCAACTTCAGGGAGCCTCCGCGGAGCGGTCGGGTCGTAATCGAACTCAAGCATGTTGCCAAGTCCTACGGCCAGCATGTGGTATACCGGGACCTTAATATGGTACTGGAGCGAGGAGATCGCGCTGCCATAGTGGGCATAAATGGAGCCGGCAAGACGACCCTTCTGCGAATGCTGGCAGGTGTTTTACCCTTTGAAAGAGGCCAGCGCGTGCTTGGGCACAATGTAACTACGTCATACTTCGCCCAGTATTATGTAGAGTCTCTCAATCCCGGCAACAACATCATTGAGGAATTGCGGGGCGCAGCACCGGACGAGCCGGAACAGCGCTTGCGCGGTCTGGCCGGGGCATTCCTCTTCAGCGGTGACGATGTGGAGAAGAGGATATCGGTGCTGTCGGGCGGGGAAAGGACCCGCCTTGCTATTGCCAAGATGCTCGTAAGGCCCGCCAATCTCCTTCTCATGGATGAACCGACCAATCACCTGGACATTGCGTCCCGCGAGATTCTGACCGACGCCCTGGATGCTTACAAAGGGACCTTGTGTTTCATCACTCACGACCGTACCCTCATCCGAGAGATCGCCAACAAAATAATTCAGGTGCGGGATGGCCAGGTAACGGCCTTCCCGGGTAGTTACGATGACTATCTATGGCAGGACAGTTCACCGAACGGTCAAGTGGCAATAGTGGAAACCCAGCCTCGTAGAGGGCAACTACGTCAGTCATCAGTGGCCGTGAGCAACCGCCACCGCAAAGCACTCGAGGCCGGGCTGAGGAACGAGTACTACCGTGCTATGTCGCCGGTAAGGGCACGCGTCACAGAGATAGAGCAGGAGACGGCAGCGAACACAGCACGAATTGGAGAAATCGAAGCTCTCATGGCTGAGCCCTCCCATTACAAGGATTCCGCGAACTTAGTGGCTGTGAATCGTGAATATATGACGCTGAAGGAAAAGGTGGTGAGGTTGACAGCCGAGTGGGAGGGCCTGATGGGCGAGGCCGAGCGGATAGATCTGGACTACCGCAGGAGACGAGAAGAGCTGGGGATAACAGTCGGGAGAGAAGAATGAAAGGCGTGCCGGGTCGTTTGGCTATCTCGGGCTTCAGCACCTCCTTGAATGTCACCCCCTGGAACCAAAGACGGGTGTGATGCAACAATCAGACGTATTGTTACGCTAGGGGTCACAAGATAGGCAAATGTATGATGAGGCTAACAATCTCCGAAAGTTGCTCGTTGACAGTTTGTCTACTCGCATCCCGGTGCTAGTCTATGATTCGTTCAATACTCACGAGCTTGCCTGAACCTGCTGGCGAGATTGAAAAGACCCGGGTCATCGCCGTAGTGCACCGTGGTAGATTTTATCAAGCGAAGTTCCTATCTGCGTATGTGGCTCCAACTCAAACTTCTTGTCTCTAAAGAGCATCAAACATGCGTCCACCACCCTGGAGTCATACAGCACACCCTTGTTTTGTGATATTTCCTCCAACGCCTTGTTTATGCCCAGAGCTGCCCGGTAAGGCCGGTGAGAAGCCATAGCATCGACAACATCAGATACGGCCAATATCCTCGCCTCCATGATGATGTCTTCGCCTGATAGGCCTGAGGGGTATCCGGAACCATCCATCCTTTCGTGGTGTTGAAGCACAATCTGAGCAACTGGCCACGGAAAGTCGATGGTCCTTAATATTTCGTAGCCGAGTCGCGGGTGCGCTTTAATCATCATAAATTCCGGTTCAGATAACCCATCGGGATTCATGAGGATTTCAGCAGGTACACGGACTTTGCCAATATCATGAATGAGTCCGGCCAGGCGGAGCCCACCAATCCGCTCTTCAGAAAGGCCGATCTCCTTCGCTATGGCGCAGGCAAGCTGAGTTGCCCGTTGCTGATGACCTGCGGTATGGGGGTCCCTCATCTCGACTACGATGGTCATGGCCTGTATGGCGTGCTCCATGGCTCCTATTAGCCTCTCAGTGTTCTGCCTGGCTTCCTCCTGCGCCTGTTTTTGCCCGCTGATATCGCGAGCTATCGCCAGAACCTCGACAGGCCGCCCTTGGACGTCACGCAGGAAGCTATACTTGACCTCGACTGGGACTAACGAGCCATCCTTGCGAATCAATTCTAGCTCTAACGTCCGCGACCTGACGAGGTCGCTCTGGTCCCTATTTTCTATGCCCAGTTCCTCTTTCAGCAGCCCCGTTGCAAGCTTGAATGAAATAGGAGTAAAGATTTCTTGCATGGGCTTGGCCATTGCTTCCTGAACGCTATAGCCCAGCAGGCGCGTTATAGAGGGACTCATGTATGTGGGCCGCATGTTCATATCCACGGTCCACATGGCATCTGCGGCGCGCTCGACTATTAGACGGTAGCGTTCCTTGCTGTCAAGAACTGCCCTTTCCACTCGCCTGCGCTTCCGTTTTGACATCAGCGATTCGGTCGCCCCCTCATCTAGGCCTACTTGCCGATGAACTACGTTTCTGGCTGGTCCCGCACCCCTATCTTGTGCTTCTTCATGTGATTTGGCCATCATATACCCTCACTTAGCCATATTTCGTACTTACATTGCAGGCTCACCAGCGGCAACACAGAGCTCAGTTCAGACACCTGCATATGCTCCACCGAGTATCATGCCGACCAGCGCAACTTCTTTGACGCGCATTCTCGACCATCCTATCTATGTTGGTCTTGAAGTTTTCTTTCCTATAAATACCATTATATCCTTGTTTAGGAAATAGTCAATGTTTCTTGTGTGGTGTCCAAACCATACCAAGGAGCTAAGAAATCACAAAATGCCAGGTTGTTACCCCTCAACGGACATCGGCATCATTTCTCAACCGCATACAGGATTGCCATTTTGGATCACAGTACAAGGATAGCGATTTCCTAACTGACATGGTGGGATGATCCCTCTGTAAAAATCAATTTGAGGACGCCAATAAGCGGAGTGCAAATGTCTATCACCGGAACTGTTTCGTGCCTGATGGGGCGACGTACTGCAGTTCGTCGGAATTGCTGAGCCACTGTTCGATGCGAAGTTGGACAACAGTCCGACCAAGGGTTGGCTTCAGCGACTTCGTGTGGTAGTCTATATGCTGTTTCATGGCTCGATGTATCCTCCATATTGATTTGGATGCCTTTTTCGTCTCCGTGGAGCAGGCGCTTAACCCGGAACTGAAGGGAAAGCCGGTAATCGTGGGCGGAGATCCCGAGCGCCGCGGCGTAGTGGCCTCCGCCTCCTATGAGGCACGGCCGTTCGGCATTTATGCCGGTATGCCGTTATCCAAGGCACGCAACCTCTGTCCGCAGGTAATTCTCATACGGGCCCACTTTACACGCTACAGAGATGCTTCGGCCACGTTCATGAAGGTTCTGGGCGATTTCTCTCCCGCCATCGAGCCCCTGGGACTTGACGAAGCCTATCTTGATGTCACGGGATGCATAGAACCTTATGGTTCTCCCCGGCAACTGGCGCTAACCATAAAAGCAAGAATAAACAGGGAGCTCAGTATCACGGCTTCCGTGGGCATAGGTACATGCAAGGTAGTGGCCAAGATCGCTTCGACCCTCTGCAAGCCTGATGGTATGCTCGAGGTAACGCCGGGCAAGGAACAAGCCTTCCTCAATCCACTCCCAATAGCCAGGCTACCCGGAGTGGGCGAAAAGACAGGGCAGATACTAAGGGAGATGGGAATAACGACAATAAAGGAGCTAGCCTCCTTGCCTTTAGGCACGATAGCAAAACGATTCGGAACAACTGGGGCAGTGCTTCATAGCTATGCAAGGGGGATAGACGACCGAAAGGTAGAGGCGCCGGGTGAAGCCAAATCCATCAGCCAGGAACTCACTTTTGCCCGCGATACACTAGACCGCAATTTCCTCGAGACTACCCTGCACAATTTATGCCGGGACGTGTGCCGAGAGCTACGCAGCGGGAACAAGAGCGCGAAATGCATAGCCATCAAGCTGAGGTACTCCGATTTCAGGACAATCAGTCGTCAGCTCACCTTAAGGGAAGCTAGTGACCTTACCCAGGTGATCTATGCCACTGCTCAGCAGTTGCTGGGTAAAGCTCTGGCAGAGCAAGAAAAACCAATACGACTCATAGGTGTTCGAGCATCAAGCCTGATTGGCCAGGAGAGACAACTTCCGATGTTCCGTTCCGGAACCGATAGACCAGAGCGCGTAGATAAAGCTATAGATGAGATTCACAGAAAATATGGGCCGTCGGCGGTAAGAACAGCAGACGATGTCCTTTCTGGAAACAGCAGGGGAGATTCCAACTACTAATCTCGAAATCCTAAACACTATCGAATGACCAGAATCCAAAGGACTAAATGGTTTCAAAATTCGGGAATTGGAATCTGCTTACCATTTGGTGCTTGGAATCTAGGATTTCGAGCCGGGGGGCTTGTTCTGAGCCTATAACACGAAGTATAATTGGCTACCTTCAGTCACCGATAGGAGAGAAGAGATATGCCACCTTATGCCTATTTCCACGAGCAATTTTTGCCATTATCCGAAGCCAAAATCGGAGTACTGACCCATGCCCTCCACTACGGCACAGCTTGCTTCGAGGGCATCCGCGGTAACTGGGATAGTAAGCGGAATAGATTCTGCCTTTTTAGGATCCACGACCATTATAAACGAATGGTTGAGGGCTGTCGTATCCTAAAAATAACTCTCCCTTACACCGTTGATAAGCTTTGCCGATTGACCGGGGAACTCGTGAGAAAAAGTGGCTATCAGGAGGACGTGTATATCCGCCCTCTGGCTTACAAAAGCTCCGAAGCCCTAGGGGTCCGTCTTCACAACCTGGAGGATGATTTCCTCATTGTCGTGACCACACTCCCCCCCTACCTCGATGCAGAAAACGGTGTCCGCAGCTGCGTCTCGTCGTGGCGTCGCGTGGATGATACCATGATTCCCCCGCGGGGCAAGATCTGTGGCATCTACGTAAACAGCGCACTGGCTAAAACCGAAGCCTGCGAAAACGGCTTTGATGAGGCAATCTTGCTGACTCAAGACGGACATGTTTCGGAGGGCAGTGGTGAGAATATCTTTCTCGTTTTTGGGGGGAAACTGGTAACTCCACCTTCATCCGACAACATCCTCATGGGCATCACCAGGGACACTGTCATGAAGTTAGCCAAGAATGAACTCGGGATAGATACAATCGAGAGGCAGGTTGACAGAAGTGAACTTTATGTGGCTGAAGAGTGCTTCTTTACCGGGACGGCAGCCAACGTGGCGCCTATACTGGAAATTGACCATCGTCCGATAGGCAGTGGCAAGGTCGGCAAAGTGACCGCCAAATTACAGAAGCTGTTCGTCGAGGTGATGGTGGGGAGGAATGCCAAATATCCCGAGTGGTACTATCTGGTCTCCCCTAAAGCCGTGAAGGTGTGACCAAATTCCTCAAACACGAGTTGTCCCCGGATTTACCCGCAAAGCCTTAAGCAAATAGAGAAGGCGGCAACTCTGCTCCAGGACAACGGTATAGTAATAAGCCTCTTCTAACAACTGGCTGGCAGCAAAAGTCCCGTGCCCCTGCACCAAAACCACCCTGTGCTCCCCCAATAACCTGGCTATTTCATCGGCAGATTCCCCCGCCTTGCCTTCCGTCCCCGTACGTAAGATAGGCACTCTAGACAACAAGGCCCGTCCTTCTATATCGGGGGGCACAATCTCTTCCTCTGTGAAGGACAAGGCAACAGCGTAAGGTGGATGAGCATGAACCACGGCCAATGCCGGGGTATTCTTATAGATACAGCGATGAACTTGCAGCTCGGTTGAAGCCAGGGGCGTAACCCGATTGTTCTTACTTATCCCAGTCTCCACCAAATCCCCTTCCTGAATGTAGCCCAGGGCGCTGCCTCGGTGGGTAATAACTAGACGCTCCCCAAGTTTGACGCTCAGATTGCCTCCCTGGGGAGAAACCAAACCTTGAGTGAAGAGAGCTTGCCCTATCGCCTGGAATTGGGACAGCATCGCCTTAAACAATAAATCAAATGTCAAAAGCCAAAACGGCTGAACCTACTTCTTATTCAGCTTCTTCATCAAGCCAGACTTAAGTCTGGCACCCTTATTTCTATGAATGATTCCTTTGCTTACTGCCTTATCTATGTTACTTACGGCCACCATCGCTTTTTGCTTTGCCGATTCTTCCCCGGCATCAACTGAACTCCTCGCTTTAACAACACTCGTCTTGACACTGCGCCGCACCAATCGATTCCGCAACCGCTTTCTCTCTGCTGTTCTGGCTACTTTGTTACCTTGCTTACTAGCTGACACTTATTTCCCCCTTTCTTGTTACGCCTACTACGTTCCACACTGAGTGAATTCTAGACATTATTTTACTCAGCTGGGCAGCACTCTTCACCTCCAAGGTAAAATGCATTGTGACACTATCATCGCGATGATTGTCCATGCTTACCTCGCTGAGGTTTACGCCTTCCTCGGCTATAATAGCACTAACATCCCGAACAAGGCCAACTCGGTCCCAGGCATCAACCTGAATCGCCACAGGGTAAACTTGTGCCACAGTCCCCCAGTCCACTTTGACCAACCTTTCTTTCTCTTCTTCATGGATAATATTAGGGCAGTCTTTGCGGTGCACGTTGATACCTCGGCCTTGAGTAATATACCCGATGATCTTGTCCCCGGGCAAGGGATGACAGCAATTAGCCAAACGCGTAAGCAAGTCCCCCACACCCAGGACGTTTATGCTCACAGGGCTGATCTTCCGAGGAGGCAGAATCCCAGGCCCTTCTTCAGTTGGCTCCAATTCTCCGCTCAGTCTAAGCATTATTTGGGAAGAATTGATGCTGCCACTGCCCAAGGCGGCAAAAAGGTCATCCGCACTATCATAGTTAAGCAGACGCGCTACCGCGTCAACAGCGGGCAAACCGACACTCAATTTCCTAACCTCTTTGTCCCAAATCTGTTTGCCAGTCTCAATAGATTGACTTCGTTCCTGCTTGGCAAACCATTGCCTGATCTTGGATCGCGCATGAGATGTCTTAACGTAGCCAAGCTCAGGATTGAGCCAGTCCAGACTCGGCCCTTTATCTACTTTGCTGGCCATAATTTCCACCGCGTCGCCATTCTTAAGAGAATAGTGCAAGGGCTCAAGCCTGCCATTCACCTTTGCTCCAATACATCTATAGCCCAAGTTCGTATGGATACGAAAGGCGAAATCTAGAGGGGTGGAGCCCCTGGGTAACTCCTTTATCTCCCCTTTGGGAGTGTAGACAAACACGCGGTCTACAAGGACATCGGTTTTGACAGATTCCAGAAACTCTTCGCTATCAAGCTCCTCTCTCCAATCGCCAAGCTGCCGCAGCCAAGCTATCTCATCCTTAAACTTCTCTCCTGCTTTCCCTTCTTTATAAAGCCAGTGAGCAGCTACCCCGAATTCGTTGACCCGATGCATATCATGGGTCCGAATTTGTATTTCCAGGGGTGTCGTACCCTGACACATCACCGTAGTGTGCAAGGCTTGATAGCCATTATCCTTGGGGTTAGCGACAAAATCGTCGAACTCCTCAGGCATAGGATGCCATAGGTTGTGAGTCACGCCCAATGCTTTATAGCAATCTGAAACCGAGTCCACCAACAAACGTAAGGCAAAAAGGTCGTGGATATCCCCGAATTTCTTGCCCTGCGCATCATATTTGCTCATTTTTTGATATATGCTGTAGATATGTTTTGGCCGGCCATAAACCTTGGCTTTGATGCCAGCCTTATCTAATTCCTGGCTTAGCATCTGACTGACTTCATTTATGAAGCCTTCCCTCTCAACTCGCTTCCCGGCCACCAGGCGAGCAATCTGATGATATACACGTGGTTTTAGATAGCGAAAGGCTAAGTCCTCCAATTGCCATTTCGCCTCCCTCATGCCTAGGCGGTGTGCCAAGGGAGCATATATCTCCAGGGTCTCTTGAGCGATGGCCCGTCGTCTCTCTGCAGGCAAAACCCCCAGTGTCCGCATATTATGCAGTCTGTCTGCCAATTTGATGAGAACCACTCTCAGGTCTTCAGCCGTAGCCAGGAGCATTTTGCGCAGATTTTCCGCCTGAGCCTTCGATTTTGCCTCTCCGGTTCGAGCCCTACTGGCGAGCTTGTTCAGTTTCGTAACTCCATCAACAAGCTTAACTACAGGCAAGCCAAATTTGGCCCCTATCTCATCCAAAGAGACACCACAGTCCTCGGGGACATCGTGCAACAGGGCAGCAGCCAACGTTTCAGCATCAAGGTGCAGCTCAGCCAAAATCATAGCTACATTCAAAGGATGCTCCAAATAGGGCTCTCCCGTCTTGCGCACCTGCCCCTGATGAGCCTTGGCGGCAAATTCGTAAGCCTCTTTGACCAGAGGTATCTTATCTTCAGGCAGATAGGTCCTGGCCAATTCTATGAGCTTAGTACCTTCCATCTAATTCATAATACTGAAAAGACAGAACTAACGCAAACTAGTAAATATGGTAAACTAGGAGACACAGAAGGAGGACATCCGTGCATAAAGCACCTCGGGGCACGTTCGACATCCTGCCGCAAGAGCATGTTTACTGGAAATACGTAGAGGAGAAGGCTGCTTCATTATGCCAGCTCTATGGTTACCAGCCATTGAGCACGCCGGTATTCGAAGATGCCCAAATTTTCACTAAGACCGTGGCAGGGGGGACAGATATCGTCGACAAGGAAATGTATATCTTCGAGGACAAGAGTGGGCAAGAACTGGCTCTAAGGGCCGAAGGAACAGCGCCGGTTTGCCGGGCCTACCTGGAGCATGGATTGTTCAACCTGCCTCAACCTGTGAAGCTTTACTACATTGGACCGGCCTTCAGGTATGAGCGCCCCCAATCAGGGAGGTATCGCCAGCATCACCAATTTGGATTCGAGGCTTTGGGGGAGGCCGATCCTGCCCTCGATGCTGAAGTAGTCGAAATGGCCCGACACTTCTTTTGTTCCCTGGGGTTATCCCAATTCATTATTCAACTCAATAGCATCGGCTGCAAGCTTTGTCGCCCCGGCTATTTGGATGTACTGAAGCAGCATTATTCAGATTACACAGACCATCTCTGCCCTGACTGCAAACTCAGACTGGTCAAGAACCCGCTACGCCTGCTCGACTGCAAGAAACCCGCTTGCCAGGAGATAGCTAAAACCGCACCGAAAATCACCGACTATCTATGCCCTGAATGCCGGCTCCACTTCCAAAGTGTTCAAAAGTATTTGGAGGTGATGCACATCACCTTTCAATTGAACCCCAGATTGGTCCGCGGGCTGGATTACTACACCAGGACGGTGTTTGAGGTTGAACCTCAAGGGAACGGAGGACAAAGCACACTTGGCGGAGGCGGTCGCTATGATAACCTCATCGAGGAGTTAGGAGGCAAACCAACTCCGGCGGTGGGCTTTGCGGCCGGGCTGGAAAGAATAATATTAAATCTGAAGAAACAGAAACTACCTATTCCGGCATTGCCCGGACCTGATGTTTTCATTGCCCACCTGGAAGGAGATGCCAAGATTGAGGCGATGAAGCTTGCCTCGGAGTTACGTAAAGCCAGCATTGCGGTTATCATGGCTACGGGCGATAAGAGCCTGAGAGGGCAAATGAGACAAGCTGATTCCTTAGACATTGCCTACGCCCTCATCATCGGCGAAGAGGAAGTCAGCAAACGAAACGTGATGTTGCGGGACATGAGAAGTGGAGAACAAAAGACTATCCCCTTGGCTGAAATAGCTGCATTTCTCAAACAGCTCAGAATGTGATATAATAAACTATGCTAGTAACCTCGAATGGAACCCTAAGCGTTTCCTCTCATGGTCTGATTCAGCACCTCAGCAGATGTAATCGGAAACATACTACCTATGCCTCAAAATGACATAAATAACCAGGCGCACTCGGAATATACAGCCAAAGACATCCAGATTCTAGATGAAATTAAGGCCGTACGCTTGCGCCCGGGCATGTATATTGGCGGCACCGACAAGCACGGACTACACCAAATTCTCTACGAGATAGTATATAACAGCATAGACGAAGCCATGGCCGGCTGCTGTGACCATATCGAAGTAACCATCCGAGAAGATAACAGCGTCACTGTGATTGATAACGGACGGGGTATCCCTACGGAGAATATCCCTGGACAAGATATCACAGCCCTGGAAGCAGTGTTGACCCGCCTGCACGCCGGAGCCAAGTTCAGCAATCATGTCTATGGTGTGTCCAGTGGACTCCATGGCGTTGGTGCTTCAGTAGTGAATGCCTTGTCCTCCTGGCTCAAAGCCGAGGTCAAACGCCAGGGAAAACTCTACTGCCAAGAATATCAGCAGGGGGTACCGCAAGGCGAAGTAGAGATAGTTGGTGACGCCAAAGACACAGGCACTTCAATTTCCTTCCTTGCTGATAAGACAATCTTCGAGAGCATCGACTACGATTTCGATATGGCTTGCCAGCGGCTGAGAGAACTGGCCTATCTGAATAAAGGAGTAGAAATAGTTATCAAAGACGAGAGGGCCAGTCAAGAGAAGGCGTTCTACTTCGATGGGGGAATAGCCAGCTATATTCGCCGCCTCAACAGAAACAGAGGCGTTGTTCACCCCTACCCCATTTATATCTCCACCATGACAGATGGCACCATAATAGAGGCAGCTCTACAATACAACGATAGCTTTACCGAGTCCACTCTCTCTTTCGCCAACTGCGTAAATACCAGAGACGGAGGCAGCCACCTTACCGGCTTTCGTTCAGCATTGACTCGAGTTTTCAATGATTATGCCCGGAATACGAAGATTCTAAAGGATGCTGACCCCAACCTAACCGGGGAAGATGTGCGCGAAGGGGCAGTGGCTATCATCAGTGTGAAACTGCCCCAGCCCCAATTTGAGGGGCAAACCAAGGCCAGGCTGGGCAATCCCGAAGTAAAAAGCCAGGTTGAGTCTGCTGTAGCCAACAGCTTGTCCCTATACCTAGAGCAACACCCCAACGAAGGCAAGGCAATCATAGAGAAGTGCCTCACCGCCGCCAGAGCCAGAGAGGCGGCACGCAAAGCCCGTGACCTCGTCCTAAAGAAGACTGGATTCGAAACATCAACTCTGCCCGGTAAACTAGCTGATTGTTCCGAGAAGGAGCCAGCAAAGTGCGAGATTTACCTGGTTGAAGGTGACTCAGCCGGCGGCTCAGCCAAACAAGGGCGAGACCGCCGCTTTCAAGCCATTCTCCCTCTTAGAGGCAAGATACTCAACGTAGAGAAAGCAGCCAAAGATAAGATTCTGGAACATGAAGAGCTAAGGGCCATTGTCACAGCGCTAAAAGCCAGTGCCGACGAGCTATTTGATAGCTCTAGACTTCGCTACCACAGAATAATCATCATGACGGATGCCGATGTTGATGGCTCGCACATCCGCACTCTGCTCCTCACTTTCTTTTACCGCCACATGACAGAGTTGATTAACCAGGGGTATCTCTACATTGCTCAACCACCACTTTTCCGCATCAAGTCAGGTAAACAGGAGTTCTGGCTTTACTCCGAACAGGAAAAGGAAAAAAGAATTAAGGAGCTGAAAGAAGCCAAAATAGAAATTCAGAGATACAAAGGGCTGGGGGAGATGACTCCCGTGCAACTATGGGAGACGACTATG
Organism: uncultured Dehalococcoidales bacterium; assembly: GCA_964353715.1. GTDB lineage: Bacteria > Chloroflexota > Dehalococcoidia > GIF9 > AB-539-J10 > RBG-13-51-36. The sequence continues at coordinate 21,812 of CAYGWI010000002.1, forward strand.
AATCCCGCTATCAGAACCCTGCTCAAGGTACAGGTAGAGGATGCCATAGCCGCAGACGCGGTTTTTCGTATGCTCATGGGCGACGAAGTTCTGCCTCGCAAAAGGTTCATCCAGGCCCACGCTCAAAGTGTCAGAAACCTCGATATTTAGCCGTCGGGCTTCCCTAGCCGTGTGGTTGCGACATGGGGAGAATTCACCACCGTTAGTCAGGTCGCAGATACAGGATACATCCTGTGTTCTGTTATATACTTTTCTACCGCAGGTGGCACCAAATAACGAATAGGCAGCCCCTGAGCAATGCGCTGGCGAATTTCTGAGGAACTAATCCCGATTACCGGCATATCAAGCTGAATGATTCTCTCCAGCAGCCCTGGTATCGCTTTTTCTAAATGCTTCAAATCTCTTGAGCCTAGTCTCGGAGGGACCACAAGCCGACACAACTGAACTACTTTTTGGGGTTCTTTCCACAAGGGCAGCTCGGCCAATGTATCACGCCCGAGGATGAAGAAAAGACTGGCTCTACTGCCTAGCTGCTTCCGTAACATTGTCAGGGTATCCACGGTGTATGAGGGACCGGCGCGCTCCACCTCGAGAGTGCTAAGCTCAAAAAATGGGTTGTCAGCTATAGCACGGTGCACCATCTCTACCCTGTGGACTGCCGGGGTAACATCCCGGTCTTTCTTAAGCCAGGGTTGCCCGGCAGGTACGAAAAGGACTTTGCTCAACCCCAACTTCAACCTTGCTTCCTCAGCGACAATGAGGTGCCCTATGTGAACAGGGTCAAATGTGCCACCAAGAACGCCTATATTCATTGCCTCTTAAGCCTGATCAATCAGGCAACTACATTTTTCTCGGTTTGGGACGGAATATCGCTATTTGAGCCTGCGAAACCATTTCCTCATCCCGGCTTGCCTGTTCCACCATTTCCATGGCTTTCCTGGTCAATTCTGGCACGGCTTGGCCGCTAAGGGCAGAGATACAAAAGACAGGCACTCCAAGCTTAGTGAAGTGCTGCTTGATCTGCGGCAAACGAGCTTCAACCTCAGGCAAATCCGTCTTATTTACCGCCATGATTTTGGGCTTGTGCGATAGGTTCTTGTATAAGGCTATCTCTTTGTCCAATGTGTTGAGGTCATCAATAAGGGTCGGCGAACTGCCGTCCAATAAGTAAACCAGCAGCTTGGTTCTTTCCGCATGGCGCAAAAACTCATTCCCCAACCCTCTGCCCAGATTAGCGCCTTCAACGAGGCCGGGGATTTCGGCGACAGCAAAGTCTCTCCTATCACCTGGCATAACTCCTAAAATCGGCTGGCGGGTAGTAAAGGGGTAATCGGCAATTTCGGGTTTGGCTCTCGATATCGCCGACAACAAAGTGGATTTCCCCGAGTTGGGAGCACCAACAATGCAGATATCGGTAATGAGTTTTACCTCGAGGATAATATACCGTTTTCCGCCCGATGCACCCTTACTGGCAATCTCAGGAGCTTGATTCACTGCTGTAGCAAAACGTGTATTACCCAGCCCTCCTCGACCCCCCTTGGCCGCCACAATTTCTTGCCCCGGAGTCTTCAAGTCCGCTAGAGGTGCCTCCTGCCCTGAGCCAGGTCCAGTGAAAACCATTGTACCTACAGGCACCGAAATAACCAGATCCTCCCCGTTCTTGCCCCGCTTCCGCCCGCCACCTCCGCGATGGCCGTCCTCGGCTGCAAACTCCTTTCTTCGCCCCAGCAACCTCAAGTCAACTAAGTTAGTATTAGTTGTAATAACTACATTCCCACCGTCTCCCCCATCCCCACCATCCGGCCCACCAAAAGGAACATACTTCTCCCTCAGAAAGCTGACACACCCATCCCCACCACACCCACCCCTTATTATAAGCTCCTTTTTATATACCATCAGTCAATAACCTATAATAACTTAATATGTAGTTAATTATATATGGGTCTATACCAATAATTATAAGTAATGTTATTACCGTGAAACTGAACAGTGGGGAAGACTATGACTCATGAGGCAACGATGACAAAACAAGTAACAATTTATCCACAAAGTACCAGTAATTCTACATGGTCTGGTGCGCCTTGCTATAACTTTGCTGCGAACTAAGTCTCTCCTTAATCTCCGCGATCTGGTCAGAAAGATGTGGATTAATGTTCAATTCGTTAGCTATCTTCTCGTAGCCATGAAGAATTGTGGCATGGTTTCGGCCGCCCAATTCTTTACCGATTTCGGACAGAGAGCAGTTATATCCTGCGCGCAAAAGATAGATGGCTACGTGTCGGGCCAGAGTGGTTTTCTTGTCTCTCTTTTTGCTAGTTAGCTCTTCCGGCGGAACGTTGAAATAGCCAGCTACCGTCCGTAGTAACTGCTTTATGTCTTGTTTGGAGGTCATGCTTGTTAACAACTTGTTGACGGTTTCGGGAGTGATCGTGGCTCCACTTAATTTGGCATGGGCAGTCAAATATACCAGAGCACCCTCAAGCTGGCGGACGTTCTCGCATGCCTTCTCTGCGACAATACGCAGTACTCCTTCGGGTTCCGAGGTCATCATTTTTTCTGCTTTAGCCCGTAAGATATTCAGGCGTGTTTCAAAATCGGGCGGCTGCAAGTCCACAACAAGACCCCCTTCAAGCCGTGACTTCAGTTTGTTGCTGAGCGGCTGCATATTTTGGGGAGCACAGTCGCAGGTGATGACGATTTGCCTGTTACTGCTGTACAGCTCATTGAAGGTGTGGAAGAAGCACTGCAATGTTTGTTTCTTGTCGAGCAAAAAATGGACGTCGTCGAATAGAAAGATATGGATATTTCTGAATTTGCCGCGGAACCTGTCAACCTGGTTTTCTCTGATAGCTAATACAAAGTCATTGGCGAATTGTTCGGCGGTAATATAGGCTGCCTGTAGCCCATTGTTTGTCGTCAAATGACCGATAGCATGTAGTAGATGGGTCTTACCTTGCCCGGTGGTGCTGTGAATGAAAAGGGGGTTATAGCTACTTCCCTGATTTTCAGCCACCTCCACAGCGGCAGCATAAGCTAGACGATTAGTGTCGCTAACAACGAAGTTATCAAAGGTGTACTTTGGATTGAACCTGTACTGCGGGGCCCTGCTGCTTGTTCCGCCATCGGTTTGAGCAATCAAAGGGCCAGTCGCCAGCTGTTCGCGATTCTGGATCTCGAACCGGACGTCTATATCCTTGCCCGTAACATCAACTAAGGTTTTCCTTACCAGGGGATAAAGGCGTTTGGATAGCCATTCGGCGACAAAAACATTGGAGACACCGACGACAAATACATTGTCGTGGCAACTCAGCCCCTGGCTATCGCTAAGCCAGGTTGTGTAATTTGCCTTGCTAACCTGAATTTGCAGCTTGCCGAGGGCACTCTGCCAAATCTCTTTTGCTGATTCCAATCTATCCCCATTCCCAACAACACTCAGCCACAAAGATAGCTGAAAGAAGTATTGAGGAACGATTAAGATCTAAGAACTTAACAGTTGGTACTACCTGTTGCTCCTTGTAAGAATAACAGCTCTTGCCTAACCTTCGCTAGGCAATGTTTGACATAACTAAAAAAATAATGAAAAATAGTTCCAGTATGACAATCCGCACCGTTTTTATGGGCACTCCGCAGTTTGCGGTGACTATATTGGAATCTCTACTCCGGAGTTCCTGCCAGGTCCTTGCTGTGTATACTCAGCCCGATAAGGCGGCTGGCAGGGGGCGCCCAGTTGCTTTCCCTCCGGTGAAGAAACTGGCGCTGGACCGACGAATATCGGTTGTTCAACCTGAAAGTCTTACATCAAGCGAGGTGACGAAGGATTTGGCCAGCCTTCAGCCCGAACTCATAATTGTGGCCGCCTTCGGTTCTATTCTTCCCCCGGAAGTGCTCTCCCTGCCCAAATTTGCTTGTCTTAACATTCATGCTTCATTATTGCCGAGGCACCGAGGTCCGTCTCCAGTTGCGAATACCATCCTCTGTGGAGATGAACTTACCGGCGTTACCATAATGTTGATGGACGTCAAGTTGGATACCGGGCCGATCTTAGCCCGGGAAAAGGTGGGGATTTCCTTCATGGATACCGCTGGCACCCTTAGCTCCAAGCTGGCTGATGTGGGAGCCAGGCTTTTGCTGGAGACCTTGCCCAAATGGCTGGGGGGTGAACTTGAACCGCACGCTCAAGATGAGTCGCAAGCTACTTACAGCAAGTTGATAACCGGTAAGGATGCCGAGATTGATTGGCATCTTTCCGCGCTCCAGCTCTGGCGGATGGTGAGGGCATACAACCCCTGGCCAAGCTGCTATACCTGGTGCGAAGGGAGACGACTCAGAATCCATAAAGCCATTCCTCTCGGGGACGGAGGGGATGGAGAGATAGGGAAGGTAATTGCCTTGGCAGAACAGCCTGGGGTTGGGGTGATAACAAAGCAGGGTGTTTTGGGGCTTTGCCAGGTTCAGGTAGAAGGAAAACGTGATATGCCGATAAATGACTTTGTCCACGGGAAAAGAGACTTCATCGGCTCCATTCTGGGGCGAACGTAGCTTCTCTTGCCAGTGTTATTCAACAAGCATTGTCACGAGCATTTGAAATGGCCGCTTAATCGAAACCGAGCCAGGTAGTCAAGTTCTTGATAGGCTCTCGCCCAATTTCCACCTTATTGGCAGGGAAATCCCAGTCAGGGTAGCCAATGGCAATGGCGGCTATTATCCGCTTGGACTCCGGAATGTGAGCGTATTTTCTCAATACATTGGGGTACATCGTTCCCTGGTCTTCGATGCAGGTCCCCAGGCCGAAGTGCAATGCGGTAACACAGATCGTCTGTATCACAGCACCAATGTCGAGCAGGGGCCCGCTTTCACTTAGGCAGCGGTCAGTGCATATGATGATTGCCGCCGGCGCATCGAAGTAACGAAATCCCCGCTCCAACCATTTTGCCCTCTTCTCCTTGTCCTCCCGGGGTATGTCCATAAGCTGAAAAAGCTGCTTGGCGAGATCTACCTGACGTTGGCGGTAAATGCTCTCTTTCGGCCAGCTCGTAACCACGTGCTCGGGGCTAGGGGGCACTCCGGAGTTGAGCAGGTCAATGTTGCTCCGTCTGACATTTTCCAGAACCCCGCTGGTGAGCACCGTAAACTCCCAGGGCTGGGTATTCATAGCGGACGGCGCACGGCTTGCCAGTTCCAGTATTTGCTCCAAAACCTGCCTGGGCACAGGGTCAGGCTTGTAGCCCCTGATGCTCTTGCGCGTCTTTACGGCTTCGATAACATCCATGAGTGTGTTCCCTTTAGGGGACAGTAGCTATGGGTTCCGATTCGTAGATCCTTTCCTCCGCCAGCTCTGCCGGAGTGAGAGGAACGTCGGCTTCAATATCTCTGCCCTCGATTCCTTTAGCCAGGATTTCCTTATAGTATTCGTGCTGGATTATTAAGTTCATGATTTCGTTGCTGCCGGTCCAGATCATGATAAGCCTGGCTTCCCTGAGTGCCCTTTCCACCGGGTAGACGTGGGTATACCCGATGCCGCCCAGAATCTGCATGGCATCATTCACCACTTCCCAGTGCGTCTGGGTAGCCAGTTTCTTCACCTCTGACACCAGTCTTCTTTGATAGCCTGCGGTCCCTACTCCATCATCGATGGTCTTGGCCACGGCGTGTGCCAGCGCGCTGACGCCATCGAGCTTGGTGACGCAGTCGGCTATCTTGAAGTTTATTCCTTCAAAGTTCCTTATGGTCTGGCCGAAGGCTTTCCTTTTGTTGGCATAGCGAGCCGCCACTTCCAGAATAGCTCTGGAGCCAGCCACTCCGCCACCGAGAAGCCTTTCTGGCACCATCAGTTTATAGAATATTCTTGCGCCCTCGTTCTCTTTCCCGAGCAGATTCTCCTCGGGCACCGGCACATCGCGGAAGACCAATCTACCTGTGCCTGTGCCGCGGCAGCCCATCAGACCGTAGACGTGCTTTACCTCCACGCCCATCTCCCTTTCAACGATAAAGGCGCTGAGTGAGTCACGGCCGGCTCCGGGGTTGGTCACGGCGAATACCAGGAAGAAGTCGGCGCCTTCCGAGCCTACGACAAAGCGCTTCTGCCCGGTGAGGTAATAGCGGTTTCCTTTTTTGCGAGCGACAGTGGTGGCACCGAAGAAATCGGAGCCGCCTCTTGGCTCAGTAAGTGCCTCGCCAGCCCATTGTGTGCCGGCGATTAATGGCTTGAGGTACTTCTTCTTCTGAGCCTCGGTCCCAAACACATTTAGGCCCTCTCCAACGATGGAGGTAACTGAGACAAGACAGGCAAAAGGCACCCCGAGCTTATTGACCTCTCCCACCTCGATGAGTTCGTCCACCCATTTGAGGTCTCTAGCGCCATATTTCTTGGGGAACCTGATGCCTAACAGGTTTCTCTTGCCGGCTTCCCTGACAAATTCGTAGGGGAACTTGACTTTATCGGCATCCATATCCAGTATGAGCTGACGCGGTATGCTCTTGACCAGGTCCTGAACCTCTTGTCTGAACCTCTTGCGCTCTTCAGTCAAAAATACCTCTAACATTGCCTCCTCCTTTTCACTCTAATTGGTTGGTATGATCCTGGACTAACCGAGAGAGTCATGGTCTGGTCTCCATGAATCCTGGCCAATAGTATAGCACGTGTCAGATCATCCCAAAACCAGGCGCTCTCTGACGAAAGAGGTGAATGCTACTGTAATTCAGTTCGCCCTTAGGTCAAGAAAAGCCATGGCTGACTGTTCCACAGGGGTTGTCGAGGCTACCTCGTAGAGTTGGTGAAGAGCGAGCCTGCTGTAGAATGAGGAAAGACTGGATTGCGTTTTCTTCGTCTTTGACTGAGACTAAGCTTGGCTACTGTGCTTTGAAGACCAGAGCGCCCACAGGGCAAACGGCCACGCACTCGCTACAGTCCTGGCAACGGGACTTACCAACAGGCTCATCCCCAAAAGTAGTGACCATTCTCCGGAAGCCACGATGAGCAAAACCAATGGTTCCCTTGCCCAGCTTTTCCTGGCATACCCAGACACATCTGCCGCAGAGCACGCACTTGTTAGGGTCATAAATGAACAGGGGACTGCTGGAGTCTACGGGTAACTCGGGCAGGATCTTCCTGAACCTTTTGGTCTTGAGCTTCACGCGAAGATGTTTGGCTATCTTTTGAAGTTCGCAAGAGCCATTTCTTAGACAATGGGCGCAGTCCACAGGATGGCTGG
>CAYGWI010000003.1:0-27505 GCA_964353715.1 uncultured Dehalococcoidales bacterium
GTCTGCGATTCTTGAGCATAACCCGCCGTGGGCTGCTTATCTCCCTCTTTCTCCTGCACTTCATGCAATAAGCTGTTGACATCGTGCCCTCCTTGCATTCTTGCTATTGCTATATTGTTACTATAAGAGCAGAGCTTTGTCAATACCTTTTGGGCTTTCCCAGCGATGATTGCAGGATTTGCGCAAACTAGACAGGAGCCGAAGAGTATTTGATTTCTTGCTACTGGGTCATATGTGTCATTCTATTTGGGACAAGCTGATAGTAGCTGCAATGTCACTTTAAATCGTTTCAGACACTCGTTTCTTCCCAATACTGCCATGGTCTGAAATAGTGGTGGTGCCGCGGTACGTCCTGTAGTAGCTACCCTTAGCAAGCCAAAGAATTCCCCTGTGCCAAGGCCTAATTCTATGGCCACAGAACGCAAGACACCCTCAAGTGTAGTGGCATCCCAGGTTAATACGTTCTCCAGCCTCTGTGAGGCAATCGTCATCGCTCTGATCGCCGCTTTGGCATCCAGTCTTCCTTTTGAAAGTAGCTTTGCATCATATGACAACTCGTCAAGGAAGAAGAAGTCGGCAAGCTGAGGAACCTCAGCTAGAGTCTTGGCTCGCTCTTGAATGAGTGACAGAACCTGGCCAACATAACCCTCATCCAGTGGACGCCTTACCGACTCTGGCAAATCCCTGTCCAGAAATGGCATAGCGTGATGGACAAACTGTCCAAGGCTTAGTCTGCGCAGATAGACCCCATTCATCCACTCCAGTTTCTCTTTATTGAAGATAGCCGGCGTTTTACCGACCCTTTCCAGAGAAAAGTGCTTTATCAATTCCTCTCGAGACAATAACTCAGTCCGGTCATCGAGCGACCACCCTAGAAGCGCCAGGGAATTGATCATGGCATCCGGCAAATATCCTTGTTGTCGATATTCGCTGATATTGGTGGCACCGTGTCTCTTGGATAATTTCGCACGGTCAGGTCCTAGAATCATGGGCAAATGAGCAAATTGAGGGGCCTGCCAGTCAAGAGCGCGGTAGAGCAGAACATGGCGAGGAGTGCTGGAGAGCCACTCTTCGGCCCTGAGGACATGGGAGATCGCCATCAAATGGTCATCTACTATGTTGGCTAGGTGATACGTCGGATAACCATCCGATTTGAGCAAGACGAAGTCATCTAGAGTATCATGCTTGAAAGTCATGGTGCCGTAGATCAAATCATGGAAACTGGTTTCGCCTTCAAGAGGTGTTTTGAAGCGAATGACTGGAGTAACACCTGTTGCATCTAGCTGAGTCTTTTCTTGTTGTGTCAAATGCCGACAACGTCGATCATACTTTGGCGGCTCCTTGCGTTTTATTTGCTCTTGCCGCATCGCCTCTAATCGTTGAGGAGAGCAGTAACATAAATACGCATGATCCTCGTCGAGCAATTTTTGTGCGGTTTCATGGTAAATGTGCAACCGTTCTGATTGGAGATAGGGCCCTTCGTCCCAGTCCAATCCCAACCAGCGCAAGCTATCCAGTATTACGTCAACTGCTCCTTCCACTTTACGGGCGACGTCGGTATCCTCAATTCGTAAGATAAACGTGCCACTGTGGTGGCGAGCAAAAAGCCAGTTGAACAGAGCCGTCCTTATGTTGCCTAAGTGGGGATACCCTGTAGGACTTGGGGCAAAACGGACTCTGACCGATGTTCCTGACTGAGACTGCATTACGCTATATTTTGCGTCACTTAACCTTACTTCGAGAGTGTCTGATATATGTTTTTCAACCGGTCCAGATACTTTCTAAGCCTCTGAGCAAGTTGCTCAACTTTATCGAGGGCATTTTTGGTATCTTCCATCTCAGTAGTTATCTTGAACAGAATCTCGTCCCGCCTCTGACCTAAGTCAGCCTCAAATTCGGACATCCCTCCTACCTCGGACAAGAAACTACTTTCCCTCCTCCCCTGCTCTCTAGCGAGTTCTTCATAGGACTTCATGTCATCATCTTCCTTTCTTTTGTGCGGTCGACGCCAAATTCTAACATGGTCGGATATCCCAAGCAAGACCTTGATTTGACAAGATATCTATGGGCATCGGTGACTCTTCACTGGCTCATGGAAAATTTCGTCGTTTCCTATATATCTCAGCATATTAGGATATACTATCACTTGTCGTTTTTGTCCTGGTGGAGAATTTAATGTATCAGTTCAAAGTAGTTTCCGATTTTCGTCTTACTGGTGACCAACCTCAGGCGGTGAACAAACTGGTCGAGGGTCTGAAGAAAGGCTACCGTGACCAGATGCTGGTGGGAGTCACTGGCAGCGGCAAAACTTTCACCATGGCCAACGTAATAGAGAGGGCTCAAAGGCCAGCTCTTGTTATTTGTCACAACAAGACTTTAGCTGCTCAGCTGGCAACCGAGTTCAAGGAGTTTCTTCCCGAGAATGCCGTGGAGTACTTTGTGAGCTACTATGACTATTATCAGCCAGAGGCTTATGTCCCCAGCACGGACTTATACATTGAGAAGGAAACCGATATAAATGAGGAAATTGACAAATTACGGCATGCCGCTACCATGTCCCTTTTCACCCGCCGTGACGTAGTTGTTGTCGCTTCCGTCTCCTGTATTTACGGTTTGGGCGCTCCCGAAGAATATCGTGGCTTCGTCCTTACAATTGAAAAAAACAGACACTACAAACGAGATAACCTGATCCGCCACTTAGTGGATATGCAATATGAAAGAAACGACTATGATTTCACCAGAGGCAGATTCCGCATACGAGGCGATACCTTCGAGATTCAACCGGCATATCAGGAAACAGCTCTGAGAATCGAACTGTGGGGAGATGGGGTTGAGCGCATAGTGGAGGTTGACCCTTTGACTGGTGAAGTGCTGGCTGACCGTGATCAAGTGGATATTTACCCGGCAAAACACTTCGTCACCTCCCGCGCAAAGTTGTTGGCCGCAATCGAGGATATTAAAGCCGAGCTGGAGGAAAGATTAAAGGAACTAAGGAGCCGGGAAAAATTGGTCGAAGCCCAGAGGATCGAGGCCCGGACCAACTACGATATTGAGATGCTCCAAGAGGTCGGGTACTGCACCGGCGTAGAAAATTACTCCCGGCATCTTCAGCGGCGGGCGCCGGGAAGCATGCCCTGGACTCTGTTGGACTACTTCCCTGATGAGTTCCTGTTGTTCATCGACGAATCACATATGACCCTGCCACAGATAAGAGGGATGTACCACGGTGATATCTCTCGCAAGCAGACACTAGTTGATTATGGCTTTCGTCTCCCTTCGGCCTTGGACAACCGCCCGTTGAATTTCGAGGAGTTCGACCAGCATATTAACCAGGTGATCTATGTCTCTGCAACTCCCAAGCCTTACGAGTATGAACATAGTCAGCAAGTGGTCGAGCAATTAGTCCGACCGACTGGCTTGCTCGAACCTACCGTGGAAGTCAAGCCGATCAAGGGGCAAATTGATGACCTTATCCATCAGATAAGAAGCCGGGTCGCCATGGGGGAACGCTGTTTGGTGACTACGCTGACCAAGCGGATGGCGGAGGAACTGAGCGACTACCTGAGAGAAATGGAGATCAAAACTCATTACCTTCATTCGGAGGTGGAAACTCTAGAGCGAGTGGAAATTCTCCGTGACCTGCGCCTGGGCGTTTATGACGTGATAGTGGGCATCAATCTGCTTCGTGAGGGATTGGACCTGCCTGAGGTGAGTCTGGTAGCCATACTGGATGCCGACAAAGAAGGCTACCTCAGGTCTGAGGAGGCGCTTATTCAGACCATGGGACGTGCTGCCAGACACATAAATGCTCACGTCATTATGTATGCTGATGGTGTTACTCAATCCATGAGGAAGGCGATAGAAGAGACTCGCCGTCGCCGTCAGGTTCAAGAAGCTTATAACGAGGAGCATGGTATCACTCCTCAGGGAATAAGAAAGGCGATTAAAGATATAGGTGAGAGAGTCCAAGCGATAGCCGAGACAAGAACTCCCTATTCGACTACTTCTATCTCTGGGGAAGAAATGTTTCAACTCATAAAGCAACTAGAATTGGAGATGAAGGCGGCGGCCAGGAATCTGGAATTCGAGAAAGCCGCCATGATTCGCGACCGGATTATCGAATTAAGAAAAGACGAGGGCCTAGTTTCATTCTGACGAAATGATAGTCGGGCACTATTCACGAGAAATTTGGCCCGCTTAAGCTTAGTCCAGCTTGTCCTTCCCATTGCAGGAATCATCTCGGCTCATGTCCCGTCATAGTGTGGAGCAATGGATGTGAGTGTCTTCTGTCATTGAGAGTTAGTGAGGCAACAGATGATGGAAACAGCGCCGGTGCTTTGTAGCAGATTCCTGACACACAGGACCGGCCCGACAGGCTAGGACCAAAGTAATGGAGTAATGGGTACGAATGGGTGATTGACGTTTTTCAATACGCACACCTATATTAGTAGTATGTTTTGGCATAGTTGAGTATTCTCGGTGAAGGATAACATGTCTGTTGTGATTAATGAGCGGACTTACTACCGGACGGCTGAGGTTTGCCGAAAGGTTGGCATCAGTAGAAATACCCTCTTCAGGTGGCTGAAGGAAGGGATAGTCTCCGATGTCGAGTACCGGGACTGCCGGGGTTGGAGGCTATTTACCCCAGCTCAATTGGAGACCATTAGAGCGAAAACCAACCATGTCACCGCGATAAGTCGGAGGAGCTAGGTAGACGGGTAAATGAAACCAACGGTCAAGCTCATAAACGGAGAGGAAGCGCTCAAGATCTTGAGCGAACAGGCTCCAGTCGGAGCATGCATCATGCAGGACGGACGGTTTTGTTATGTCAACCCATTCTTCTCAAGCGCCACCGGGTACACGGCAGAGGAATTGGTGGGCAAGGATTCTTTGGAGATTGTTGTTCGCGAAGATAGAGACGTGGTCAGAGATAATACCATAAAGATGCTGAAAGGAGAGATTGTTTCGCCATATCAATTCAGGGTGATTTGTAAGGACAATGGCATCATTTGGGTTATGGCAACAGTCAAATCCATCCAGTATCATGGGAGACAGGCAGTCCTGGGGAATTACATGGAAATCACGGAACGCAAGCGTATGGAAGAGGCAGTAAAAGAGAGTGAAGAGAGGTACAAGGAACTTGCCAGCAGCATCACAGACGTTTTTTTCGCAATGGACGAAAATCTGAGATATACCTATTGGAACAAGGCATCGGAGATTCTGACAGGAATTCTAGCGCAGGATGCGATTGGGAAATCCGTCTGGGAAATCTTTCCGGACAGGCCTTGGCGGAGAAAGGCAGAACAGATGTACCGTGAGGTACTGAAGACGCAGCAACTCCAGACTTTTGTGAACGATTATGACACTGACGGCAGACATTGCGTCTTAGAAATCAATGCTTATCCTTCGCAAACCGGTGTTTCGGTTTTTGTCAAAGATATCAGCGAGCACAAGCGAGCAGAAGACGCGCGGAGAGAAGCTGAGGAGGAAACGCGTGCACTGCTGGAGGAAGCACCTGTCAGCATAATTAATACAGACCTCGAGGGCAATATCATCTATGTCAACGAGAGGTTCGAGTCGGAGTCAGGCTACTCACGGGGAGACATCATCGGGAAGAGTGGCTTTCAGCTGGATTGGTTCCCTGCCAGTACACTGAGGTTCCTGGCAGAAAGGATGCTGGCTAGATTGGGAGGGGGTCCCGCCAAGCATTGGGAGACTCAGTTCAAATGCCAGGATGGACGATTGATCTGGGTTGAACTAGAGGCCAAAATATTAGAAAGGTCCGAGGTTCCGATTGGCTTCGAAATTATCGCCACAAACATCACGGAGCGCAAGCAGGCAGAGGAAGCGCTGAGACGGTCTGAAGAGAGATACCGAACCATGATGGAGGAGATGGAAGAGGGCTATTATGAAGTGGACATAGCGGGCAACTTCACGTTCGTCAACGATGCGATGAGCCGAATTCTTGGGTACTCACGAGACGAATTGATTGGAATGAACTACAGGATTTACACTCCCAAAGAGGACGTCGATCCTATTTTCCAAGCGTATAATCGCGTATATCGAACAGGTGAGTTGCTGAAGTCGTTTCCTATGCCAGAGATCAGGAAAAATGGAACGCGAATACTCGCTGAAGACTCGGTTTTTCCTTTGTGGGATGGGAAAGGAAAGGTTATCGGATTCCGCGGTATTAGCCGCGACGTTACCGAGCGCAAGCGAGCAGAGGAAACACTGAGGCAGTCTGAGGAGAGATACAGAACTATTCTTGAAGAAACAGGTGATGGCTACTTCGAGACTGACCTGGCCGGTAATTTCACTTTTGTGAACGATGCGCAGACTCGTCTGTTAGGCTATTCCAGGGAGGAGATAATTGGGACGAATTTTAGAGCTTTTACGCCTGAGGAGAAGGTGAAGGCAGTTGTTAAAGCCTACAACCACATGTATGAGACTGGTGAGCCATTGAGGGATTTCATTGACGAGGTTATTCGCAAAGACAGAAGCCACGGATTGGCCGAAACTTCGGCTTTCCCGATAAGAAACGATAGAGGTGAAATCATCGGCTTCCGGGGAGTCCGGCGCGACATCACGGCACGCGACCGTATGGAGGAAGCCCTGAGACAATCTGAGGAGAGATATCGAACTATACTGGAGGAGATGGAGGATAGCTATTTCGAGGTTGACCTGGGCGGACACCTGAGCTTTGTCAACAATTCAGTGTGCCGCGACCTTGGATACTCCAGGGAAGAGCTGACTGGAAAGAGCTATAAGGCCTTCACGGTTGAAGAAGATATCCAATCAGTATTTCGAGTTTTCAATGAAGTGTACCGGACAGGCGTGCCAAACAAGGGTTTCCCTTGGAGAACTATCCGCACGGACGGCACCCACCGGTTTGCTGAAACATCAATCTCTCTTCTGAGAGATGGCAAGCGCGAGATTACTGGGTTCCGCGGCGTTGGACGTGACATCAGCGAGCGAAACCAAGCAGAGGAGAAACTGCGACAAAGCGAGGAAAGGTATAGAGCTTTGTTCGACAACTCAGTCACCGGGACACTCGTCGTGGACGCTGAAACTATGAAGGTAGTGATAGGAAATCAGGCCGCTGCAGAAGTATTTGGGTTTAGTTCCGCGGAGGAAGGCATTGGAGCAGATATTCTTGACTTTGTTGCTTCGGACGAAAAAGAGAAGGTTCTTGAACTGATTAGGAGAGAGTTGTTTGAACACGATTCACGGCAAACCTTCGATCTTAAGGCAGTTACCAAAGAGGGCAGAACAATATGGATAAGCGCCACAGGTGCCAGAATCACGCACGGCGATAGGTTGGCGGGTCTGCTATCCTTTGCTGACATCACTGAGCGCAAGCTGGCGGAAGAGAGACTGCGGCAAAGCGAGGAGAATTACAAAACCTTGTTCAATAGCTCAGTCATCGGCACGATTGTTCTGGACGCTGAGACTAGGAAAGCAGTGATGGCTAATCAAGCCGCTGCGAAGATACTTGGATTTAGTTCTCCACAAGAAGGCATTGGACGAGATCCGCTTGACTTCGTTCCTCCGGAAGATAGGGAGATGGTTCGTGAAGCTATTAGGCAGGAACTGTTTGAACAGGACGTGCGACGGACCGTCGAGTTTCGAGCGGTGACCGAAAGTGGCACAGAAATATGGTTAAGTGTGACGGCTGCGAGGATTACGCATGAGGGCAAATTGGCAGGTTTGATTTCTTTCACAGACATTACCGAACAGAAGCTACAGAGTGAGAAGTTCATTCAGACTGAACGGCTGGCTTCCCTTGGCGAACTGGCTTCCGGCGCCGCCCATGAACTCAATAATCCGCTCACGAGCATTATCGGGTTCTCGCAGTTGCTTATGGAGAGGGAAGTTCCCGACGATATTCGCGAGGATCTGACGCTTATAAACAAGGAGGCTCAACGGGCTGCCAGCGTGACGAGGAATCTCCTTACATTTGGCAGAAAGCATGCGCCCGCAAAGGAACCTAACCAGATAAATAACATTGTCGATGATGTCCTGAGATTACGTGCTTATGAGCATAAAGCCAATAGTATCGAGATCGAGAAACATCTTTCTCCGGATCTTCCCGAAGTCATGGTTGACTATTTCCAGATGCAGCAAGTCTTCATGAACATAATTATTAACGCTGAATACTTCATGATAAATGCCCATAACAGAGGAACGTTAGCCATCACTACCAAAGAAGAGAACGACACCGTAGTGATTCTATTCACCGATGACGGCCCGGGTATTCTGCCGGCGAATCTGGGGCGGATATTTGACCCGTTCTTCACCACCAAGGAAGCAGGGAAGGGGACCGGGCTTGGCTTGAGCATCTGTCATGGCATAGTGACCGACCACGGCGGACAGATATATGCCACTAGTCAGCTGGGCAAGGGAGCTACGATTGTTGTTGAATTGCCTGCTAATGCTGAACGCCGATCTTGAAGGTAATTATGAAACAGAGTAGTGTCGGCGAGAAAGGGAGGTTGGTGATTAGAGACAAGAAGGTAGAAACTGCGACCAAGAATCTTCTTACCAAGGAGGAGCGAGAGTATGACTGGCCAACGAGAAACATTGCTCATTGTCGACGATGAAGCCGGGATCAGGAGGCTTGTTCGTCAGAAATTATCCGGGCAGGGTTATCAGTGCAAAGAGGCAGATAGTGCCGACCGAGCTTTGAACGTGCTTGAAACCGACTCGATTGCTCTGGTTGTCTTGGACATAAGAATGCCCGGTAGGTCAGGAATCGAATTCCTCCCTCAGATAAAGTCGGGCTATCCTGACACATCGGTTATTATGGCTACGGCTCTTAATGAGATGGGTATTGCGGTTCAGTGTCTGAAGCTAGGGGCTGATGACTACATCTGTAAACCTTTTGACTTGGAAGAACTCTCACTGGCTGTCCAGAAAGCTCTCGAGAAAAGGCATCTCCAGCTCGAGATCAGGGAATATCAGCTATATCTGGAAGAGAGGATTGAGGAGCAGACTGGACAGCTTAGAAAACTTTTTCTGAACGCCATCGAGGCACTGGTGTCCGCTCTCGAAGCCAAGGATGAATACACTGGTGGACACTCTCGACGGGTGACTGACATAGCCTTGGCCATTGGCCACGAGCTTGGTCTGTCTGCACAGGATATGGAGAATCTGCGCTGGGGTAGTTTATTGCATGACATTGGGAAAGTGGCAGTTGATCCGGCTATCCAGAACAAGCCCGCCAAGTTGACACGTGAAGAATACGAACACATTATGACTCATGTTCCTGTTGGAGTCGAGATTGTGCGGCCGCTGGTTAATGAGAAGATCACCGACATGGTAGAGCATCATCACGACCGTTATGATGGCGGCGGCCTTCACCAGCTCATAGCCGGCGATGATATACCGTTAGGAGCCAGAATCCTGGGTATAGCCGATGCCTTCGATGCTATGATATCGGATCGCCCATATCGTTCGGCCATGTCCATCACACAAATTGTAGAAGAGATCAAGCGGTGCGCAGGCACTCAATTTGATCCTGTCGTTGTCGCTGCATTCCTTAACACGGTGGGATTGACGAACGCATAACCTCCAAGGCCGCAGCATGATGGGCCTGGTATTGACCTGCAAGGCCTCGAACAACGGCAAAACACTGGTGCTCAAGCTACTTTGTGGCGAGAATCAGACTGTATGACCGGTAGCCTGGACGAGAACACGGAGACCTCAAAACGAAGCCTTGATAGCTCACCACGACCCCAAATAAAGCCTCCCCTTATAGTAGTGAATGGGTTGCCAGGAGCGGGTAAATCTCCTTTCTGCCGGAAGCTGGCTGAGAAATTGCCCTTCCTCATCCCAGGGAGTGATGCTTTGCGAAAAATCCTCTTTCCCACCCCCCAACACAACGAACGTGAGACCAGCGGCTTTTCGCTGCTTGTCATGTTCTCCTCGAAGATCTTCTGACGACAGGAATACTTGTCATCTTTAACGCCACAAACTTGTTGGAGCATCATCGAGAGTATCTTTGCCGTGTCGCCGACAGAGCCAGGGCAAAGCTCATCCTAGTCTGGGTTGAAGGTGCCTCACAAGTAGTGCGACAACGTCTTCTGGCCCGAAAAAGAGCAGCCGTGTTCCGGGATGACTCGGGAGCTGGACGGGAAATATATGAGAGTATGACACCTCGTAGAGAGAAGATCTCCCGCAATCACCTTGTCGTTGATACCTCACAAGACATTGCTGATGCACTGCATAGGATTGTGCGCGCAACAAATAGGTGAGAAACAAACATTTGCCCGCCGACCTCTTCAATTCTTCATCGAAATAAAGTAAAATGAATGTTCTAGAATCTGCACATCTCAATGACTCCGAGGAAGATCTATTGAGTTCCTGGGGGACCCGGGGCAAATTAGAACTGAATTGACTGGGTAACCACGGAAAATGACAGGTCACCATGGGGTTGTTTAGGGAGACGAATTTTGAAGACCGAGGTTGTAGTTGGAGACATAGCCAAAATCGAAGCTGACGCCGTTGTAGCGGATGTATTTGAAGGCGTGGAAAAACCCGGCGGCGCCATTGCTGCTGTGGATAAGGCTTTGGACGGAGCTATCAGTTCTCTCATCGGTCGAGGTGAGATTAAGGGTAAGTTTGAAGAGATCAGCGTTGTGCATACGCTTGGGAAGATGCCTGCAAGGATAGTCGCTATCGTCGGGTTGGGCAAACGCCAAGATCTTAATGTCGATAAGATTCGCAGAGTGACAGGCCAATTTTGTCGGGCATTGCGTAAGTTGAATTGCCGCAAGATAGCCGCGTTGCCCCATGCTATTGGCATGGGTGGTATTGGGCTCGAAGCTTCAGCCAAAGCAATGACTGAGGGCGCTCTTCTCGGGCTTTATGGCTTCACCAAATACAAGAAACCAGAATACGAAGATATCGACGAAATGCTGGTAGTGGCAACAGAAGCGAAAGAAGTCCCAATCCTCGAGAGGGCAATTCACAACGGAAGGCTCCTGGCTGAGGCTACCAATCTGGCTCGGGACATGGTTAATGAACCGGCTAACTACATGACACCTAGTCAGATGGCGGAGATAGCTAGAGAAATCGCCAGCAAACATAATTTGGAGTTTAAGCTCTTTGATCGAGAGGATATGGAGGCGATGGGCATGGGAGCACTCTTGGGGGTGGCGAAAGGCAGCAACCAGCCCCCTAAGCTGATAACTCTCGCCTACAAAGGAGATGAACGTTCTGAAAAAACCATAGGCATTCTGGGCAAGGGCATAACTTTTGATTCTGGAGGAATCTCAATCAAGCCATCGGAGGGCATGGATGAGATGAAGGGTGACATGGCGGGTGCCGCCGCAGTTATGACAGCGCTTGGAGCCATTGCTCAGTTGGAACCGAAGATCAATGTCACCGCTGTTATTCCGGCTACCGAGAATTTGCCCAGCGGCACTGCTCTGAAGCCGGGAGATGTACTGAAGGCCATGAATGGCAAGACCATAGAAGTGATAAGCACCGATGCCGAAGGAAGGCTTATCCTGGCTGATGCCTTGAGTTATGCCGTGAAACAAGGTCTGTCGCCTTTGATAGATCTGGCTACTTTGACCGGAGCTTGCCGTGTTGCTTTAGGCACCCTTTATAGCGGCGTCTTTGGCAATGACCAGAACTTGATAGACAAGGTCCTCAAGGCTGGGGAGAGAACCGGCGAGAGAATGTGGCAGATGCCCATGCCCGAGGAGTATAAGGAGCAAAACAGAAGTGAAATTGCCGATATCAAGAATACCGGCGATAGGTATGGCGGAGCCATCACCGCGGCTCTTTTCTTGGCTGAATTTGTTGACAGTACCCCTTGGGTCCATCTCGACATAGCTGGGCCCCGTCTCTCGAACAAGGAGAGCGGATATCTAGTGAAAGGAGCCACTGGATTCGGAGTTAGAACCCTGGTCGAATTAGCTTTAGGCGAGGCAAAGACTCGGGAGACCATATGAAAATAAAGTGGTTAGGTCATGCCTGTTTTCTGATCACCTCCAGAAGTGGTCTTAGAGTGATTACTGATCCTTATGTTGTGGGTGGGGGTATTGATTACTCTCCCATAAAGGAAACTGCCGATGTCGTCGTCGTGAGCCACGACCATGGCGACCACAATAACGTTTCGGCAGTACAAGGGAAACCGGAACTGGTCAAAGGCAGCGGCGCCAAATTTGTCAAAGGTATTCGGTTCAGGGGCGTCGCCACGTCTCACGATGCTTCTCAGGGCTCACAGAGAGGGCCTAACACTGCCTTCTGTTTCACCATAGATGACCTGGAGCTTTGCCACCTCGGTGATCTGGGGCATGTGCTTAGCCCAGGACAGGTAACTGAGATTGGTACCGTGGACATACTGTTTGTTCCTGTAGGGGGCTTCTTCACTATTGAGGCCACCGTAGCCAGACAGGTATGTGACCAACTGAAACCGAGAATAACTATCCCCATGCATTTCAAGACGTCTAAGTGCGCTTATCCCATAGCCGGCGTTGAGGACTTCCTCAAGGCCAGGAAAGATGTAAGAAAGGTAGCGGGTAGTGAAGTGGAGTTCGAGCGTGAGAAACTCTCGACTGCCGCCCAAGTTATGCTATTGCAGCCAGCTTCATAACTCTCGAGATTTGGACGCTGATATGAAATCCATGATTGTCAAAGATTCGGATTTTGTGTTTACCCCGCCGCCACAGTTGGCCTGGGCGAGACGAGTCTTGATCAAACCCTGTGCTGGCTATACATGGCCATACCCTGTAACTACGAGTCCCAGACTGCTGAATACCATTATCAGAGGCATTAGAAGAATCAGCAATGCAGATATCCTCATTGCCGACGGCACGCCGAGCGGCGAATCGATTTATCCGATATATCAGGCCCTGGGATATAACTTTCATCATGTGCTTATGCTCGATATCAGGGATTCAATCTTCATAGAGGTTCAGAATCCTTTGACTGAATTCTATGCTGTCGAGAGTCTCTGGGTGCCCAATGTGGTGTTGCGTAGCGATTTCCTGATTAGCGTTACCCCCTTCAAAGTGTCTGGTAGCTGTGGGCAGTTCAGTGTGGCAAACCTTTTGAGTCTCTTGCCGGTGAGCAAGTACAGCAAGGGCAAGTCGGGTGGCTGGGGGACTCTGGACGCGTTGGGGATTGAAAAAGTCCTTGCCGACCTCTACTTCACCTTGCCTTTCGATTTGGGGATTATCGAAGCCCATCAAAAATTCTTCTATGACGATGACCCCAAAAAAGGAAAAACGGAGGATTATGGGAAGATCCTGATTGGCGAACCTCATGAAATTGACCTTAAGGCTTCTCAAATAGCGGGAGCTGACTGCGAGCACTTGAAACTGATTAACGAAGGAAAAGTCCAACTGGAAGACTGAGAGGTTCGAACAGCAACAATCAACACGCAACAATTAATAAGTTTTGTATTTTGAGTCGTGATTCTGATTTCCGAGCACTGATTCTCAAGCTCATTTCAATATCTTATCCTGAAATCATCGAACCGGCCTGCATAATCCGACCAATCTATCTTGACTCTCTTCACCCAGGCTCCCGACGGGCCCGTCTTGATCTGCTCCAGTAGCTTATCCAACTGCGGCTTTTGTCCTTCAGCTTCAACTTCTATGGCATCGCCGCTGGCAAGATTGCGAACATAGCCTTTTAAGCCTAGCTCCCTCGCCACATTCCTAACGAAGTAGCGAAAATAGACACCTTGGACCCGCCCGTAAACTGTGACGGAAAGACGTGTCAGATCAGCCATTTCTTACCCTGACTTACCTTCTTCTTCTGTGCCATCCTCCTCATTCTGACCCACTGGCGTCATTCTGAGGGAATGGCAAGAAGCTCCGCAGGGTGGACTTCATCCAGCCGACTTAGCCCCGCTTCCTGTGCAAGGGATAGTGCTTGTCGGAATTCTGCAGATGATATTCACCGCCCTGGACATGGAATTTCCAAAGCCTTGTATCAGGGATGATATTGAGCCATGACATTGACGTAGGTATTCGGAGAAATCTCTTCAGTGAGGAAAGTCACTATCCCCTCTGTTCCTGCCAAACCGTGGGGCAAAATCAGGTGCCGAACCGGAAGTACTCGTTGAGCCACTCCTTCTTCGTTTATCTCTAGATCACCTGTCTGTCGATGCATTTCTTTGACTGCTGCTTTGTTTACCTCAGGATAGTTCTCAATGCCCGACAACTCCCTGGCAGTCTCTTCGTTGGCATATTTCATGTCAGGCATGTAAATGTCAACAATGCCGTCGAGTATCTTCAAGGTTCGCACACAGTCATAACCGCCGCTGTTATACACCAACGGGACATGCAACCCTGACGTCACAGCCAGCTCGAGTGCTTCGAGAATCTGAGAGACTACGTGGCTTGGAGACACCCAATTCATGTTGTGGCAACCTTTAGCTTCAATAGAGAGCATTATGTAAGCCACGTCTTCTTTGCTCACTTTCTGACCTTCGTCAAGCTGGCTAATGGAGTAGTTCTGACAGAACAGACATCTGAGGTTACAGCTGGTGAAAAATATGGCGCCCGAACCATGTTTACCCACCAAGGGGGCTTCTTCGCTGAAGTGAGGCCCGTAGCTGGAGACCATTGCTTGGCGCGGTGTGCGGCACTTGCCGGCATCGCCAGCCAGACGATTCACACCGCAACTGCGAGGGCATATAGAGCAACCCTCAAGCAGAGATAGATCCCCATCCACCCGCTCCCTTAGCTTGCCACTATGGCAAAGCTCCAGGTAAGCTGCCAACCACCTATTCCTCGAATTCCTCGACGGGCTTCCTTTTCTTCTTGATTACCTCCACCTCCGGCTGTGGCACAAATTCCGAAATCGGTTTGATATTCTGCGCCCCTTTCTTGGGTTTCTTTGCCTCTCGCTTTCTGTAGTCTCGTCTACCCATGGCTGCACCTCATTTCTTCCCAAGCTGCTTTGGCTGCTTGGCTCTCGGCAACTTTCTTACTTCTTCCTGCCCCCCTGCCCAGTGCTTCCCCTTCGACCAAGATCTCAGCGGTGAATTGCTTGCTATGGTCGGGACCAATAGCTTCCACCAGACGGTAAACCGGTGTCGACCTTTTTTGTCCCTGGATTAGTTCTTGCACTAGTGCCTTGTAGTTTGGGGTTATTTTTCCGGCCTTTATTTTTCCCAATTCCTGCTTGAGCTGCCCGAGAACAAATCGCCGGGCTTTGGCTAGCCCCTGGTCTAAATATAAGGCACCGATCAGTGCTTCCATAGCGTTTGCTAAGTTGCTCGCCTTAGCCCTGCCTCCGTTTGCTTCTTCACCTCGCCCTAACAAAAGCCAGTCACCAAGCCTGAGCAAAGAAGCTAACTCAGCTAGAGTATCACGGCAAACTAGAGAGGCACGAATCTCAGTCAGCTCTCCCTCAGATAGTTTGGGAAACTCTTTATACAGCTTTGCCGTTACAATGAAGTTGAGTACGGCATCACCGAGAAATTCCAAGCGTTCGTTGCTAGGCCGACTGAAGTCGCGATTCTCGTTAAGATAAGATAGATGCACAAAGGCCTGCTCCAGTAAGGATTCCTGGTGGAAAGATACTCCCAAATTCTTCTGGCAATCGCTCCAATCAACCATTCTCGGAATCAAGTATAGCAATAAGGCTCAGCTTGCTCAACCTGTACTTCTCCTAAAAATGGTCATACCATCAGCTAAATGGTCATCTCCAGATTCGGCGCACTTGATGTTAGGTTTTTCAATGCGGCATGGGGAAGTACTTTGAAGCTTGAAAGACCTGTATGTCCACTAGTTGGTCTTAGCACAGATCGGGGGAATTCGCTCAGACCATGGCTTTGCTTCTTCCAGTTGACTGGCCAAACGGAATAGCGTGGCTTCGTCACCATATCGGCCAGCAAATTGCATGCCAATAGGCAGCCCCTCATCGTTCCAGTAGAGCGGAACTGACATGGCTGGCTGACCTGTAACGTTAAACAGCGGCGTGTAAGGTATGAACCCGAAGACATGCTCAGCAAGAATATCTATTCCACTCAGCGTGCTAATTAACCCGGCGGCATTGAGACTACCTAGAGACTTCATGGCCACGGCTCGTATCCCTTTCGGTTGCAGCGCACCCGTAGCCACGGGTGGCATGGCCAGTGTAGGAGTCAGCAGGACATCGCACTTTGCGAAGAACTCACCGATTTTCCGACCTGTAAGTTGTGCCATGTTAAGGGACTTGGATAACTCAGGTGCCCGGCACTGTTTGCCAAGCAAGCCGAGTACCCAAGTGGTAGGTTCAAAATCCCTAGACGAAGCTCTGCGGTTCAATAGCACCTCGCCGTCCTCAATTGCAGCTCTAGTTTCGACGCAAAATATTGTCATAAAAGCCTTAGCAAAGGCTTTGTTGTCGAATTGGGGCGCTGCTTCTATCACCTCATGGCCGAGGTCCCTGCATAGCCTAACCGTCGTCTCTAGGCCCTTCACACAATCTTTGTCAACAATGCCACCGAGAAAAGGCTTCGAGGTAAAGGCAATTCGCAGCTTTCCTGGGTCCGTGCCGACTTCAGTGAGGAAAGGACGAACGGGTGGAACAGCATAGTAAGGAGCCCCAGTATCTGGTCCGGCGGTGGCGTCCAGCATGGCGGCGCTATCACGAACCGAACGGGTTAAGACATGGTCACAATGTAAACCATGCAAGAGCTCGCCAAAGTCAGGGCCCATTGGGTTGCGACCCCGGGTTGGCTTGAGATCGAACACACCGCAGCAAGAGGCAGGTATTCGAATCGAACCACCACCATCGCTGGCATGAGCCAGTGGTACCATCCGTGCGGCGACCGCGGCGGCCGAGCCGCCGCTAGAACCACCCGGAGTACGGGTCATGTCCCAGGGATTGTTGGTCGGGCCGAATAACTCGGGCTCGGTTACTGGCACCAGTCCAAACTCTGGCGTGTTGGTTTTCCCAACAACGATGATGCCGGCTGCCTTAAACCGTCTAACAAGCTCACTGTCATGGTCTGGTATGAAGTCTTTGAAGAAGCGACTGCCGTTCGTTAGGGGGACTCCGGCATAAGCCATCAAGATATCTTTCATCAGGAAGGGAACACCTTTGAAGGGACCATCCGGCAGATCTCCATCAGCAGCTTTCCGGGCCAGTTCATACATCTTGTAGATTACTGCGTTAAGCTGTGGATTGAGTTTTTCGATGCGACCTATTGCTTCTTCAACCAGCTCGCTCGGCTTGACCTCTTTTTTTCGCACGAGCTCAGCCAAACCAAGCCCATCGTATTTGTCATAGTCACTAAAGCCACTCATCGTAACCTCCCTTGCTTACTTCTCCAGAGGCAGCCCAGCGATTGCACTGCGGTTTCATCGAATCAACTGCAAGAATCTATAGTAAGATTATATCACTAGGAACTGCGCAATAATCACCGGCTATCAAGGCCATGCTCACATAACGAAGATTTGACGTTAGGTTATTCTCTTTATGTTCCGTTCGAAGGTCAGACTCTGCAGTCGGAGAAAAGTTAGACCTTGCCTCTAACCTACGATTCTATCAGGCAGCTATCTTCTCGTTGCGGATGGTATAGATCACGCCTCCCACGCCTCCATTTTCAAGGCCCGGGTCAAGACACCGCACGTTGCGCCACACTATTTCGGGCAATTCCTCTTTCCCGGATTCTGCCCATTCCATGGTGGTCTCCCATAAAGCGTTGATTTCGAGTAGGACGGGGAGCAAAGCCTTTGGACACATGTTTCCTGTTGACTTCTGAGGATTCAAAAACGGGTCGAAAACCAACCTGTTACCGACCTCAACCCCGGCGAAGCAGGCTTGGGATTTCACCACTTCGGCAACTAGCTGATACCCGATCGTCTTCGGAATATTCCTGTAGAGTTTCTCTAATCCAGGGTGGAGTTTTGCCATCGCCTTCTCGTCCAAGCCGGTACTCAATTTGAATAAATCTGCCGCTCCTCCTGTTAGCATTATGCTCTCCTTTTCATTAGTAGATTTAGTAAATAATGTAGATTTACTTCTTTGCACTCTCCTATCGCATTGGTTTCGAACGTCGGCGGTCGTGTCAAGATTATCCACCTCTGTTCATTTCAGACATATTTCCTCCTCCAGGCACCACCTTCTTTCCTCTATAGCTTTCACCGGTAACCAAGACCGGCCTACCCGACTGCCTTCAACCGCGGATTTCGGTACTCTTGGTTCGCCCCCCTGCTTATCGATCCACCGATTTGTTTGATTGCTCTGGCTCGACAAGTACTGCGCATATTGAATATAGTCCTGCTGTGAACCTGTGTCAATTCATGATAATCAGGGCTGATTACTTAGGACTACTTTCCTTCGGGCTTTCTTGGCCTCCCTTGAGGCACAGCGCTATTCCCGTCGTGCCAGAGTCCGTTTCTTTAACCGGTCTAGTTGCCTGGCCGTGAGTAACACGAATTTGGAGCTTGTGTTGTCCTCCCGAGGTTCAACCTCTCTCTACCTTTGGGGCTTTCTCCTTTCGATGCTATAATAGTTCATCATTCCCCATGGATATTCTGGCTACGCTCAATCCCGCCCAGAGAGAAGCTGTGGAGGCCATCAAAGGGCCTGTACTTATCCTGGCTGGACCCGGCAGCGGCAAGACCAGAGTGATTACCCACCGCGTCGCTTATTTAGTGAAAGCCTGCGGGGTTAGTCCTCGCCACATCATGGCGGTTACCTTTACCAACAAAGCCGCCCGGGAGATGAAAGAGAGATTGGAACAACTCCTTGGGCAAGCTAACGAAGCTTTGACCTTAGGCACTTTTCACGCCATTTGTGCTCGAATTCTCCGTCACGAGGGCCAAGCTGTTGGCCTTGGCTCCAGTTTCGTTATCTACGATGAAGATGACCAGCTAAGGCTGGTGAAACAAGTCCTGGAAGAACTGAATCTTGATCCCAAACAATATGTTCCTCAGGCCCTGCGCTCAGCCATCGACGCTGCTAAGAGCCGTCTCCTTAGCCCTGAGGACTATGCCGAGCAGGTCAGTAGCTATTTTGAGGAGATAGTTCACAGGGTTTATCAGCGCTATCAGCAATTGCTCAGCCAGGGTCAGGCCGTGGATTTCGACGATCTGCTGATGAAGACGGTGCAGTTGTTCCGTGACCATCCCAAAATCCTGGCCAAATATCAATCAAGATATATTCATATTTTGGTTGACGAATTTCAAGACACCAATATCGCCCAGTACGAGCTAATGAAGCGGCTGGCAGGAAAATACCGGAACCTGTGTGTGGTCGGCGACCCTGACCAATCTATTTATTCTTGGAGATTTGCTGATTTACGCAATATCCTCAGCTTTGAGAAGGACTATCCCGAAGCTAAACTGGTGTTTTTGGAGCAGAATTATCGCTCCACCAAGACAATTTTAGAAGTAGCTTCGGACGTTATCTCAGCCAATGTGCTGCGCAAGCCTAAAAAACTATGGACGGAAAACGAAAATGGTGCTTCGGTAACCGTTATTGAAAGCTATAGTGCCGAAGAAGAAGCCCAATGCGTGGTCAACGAGATTGAGAAACTTGCTGGCGAGGAGCAAATATCCCTCAAGGATTGCGCCGTCATGTATCGGGTTAATGCTCAATCACGAGCCCTAGAGGAGACCTTCTTGAGATATGGTGTCCCTTATAAACTGGTTGGCGGCACGCGCTTTTACCACAGGCAAGAGATCAAAGACATTATTGCCTACCTCAGAGTGATCCATAATTCGCAGGACAACGTCAATCTGCTTCGAATCATAAATGTGCCGGGTAGAGGCATTGGAGAGAAGACCATTCGCACGCTGCAATGCTGGGCAAAAGCTCATGATACGTCCCTTTTGGAGGCTCTAAGACAAATCAGCCACAATGCTATTGGCGACGAAGCGGAGCAATCTCTTCCCTCGCGTACTATCCAGGCTCTGGCTGGATTTGATGCTCTTATGAATGAATTCACTACTCAGAGCCATCAATTAAGCTTCTCTGGTCTAGTGAACGAGATACTGGAGCGCACAGGGTATAGAGCATACATTCAGGGTAAAGAGGATGGGGAAGAGCGGTGGGAGAACATAATGGAACTTCGCAACGTTGCCAGTGAGTATAATGAGGCCGACACTGAAGAGGCTCTAACCGCATTTCTGGAGAAAGTAAGCCTGGTAGCTGATATAGATGAACTGGACGAAAAAGCTGATACTGTGACTTTGATAACCCTACATCAAGCTAAAGGACTGGAATTCCCGGCGGTTTTTATCGTTGGTCTGGAGGAAGGGATTCTCCCCCACAGGAGATCGTTCGACGACCCGGCGCAAATGGAAGAAGAGCGCCGTCTTTGCTATGTGGGAATAACCAGAGCTAAGAAGCGACTCTATCTGTTGCGCAGCTACCGTCGGAGCCTATTTGGAGGCAGCACTGCAAACCCGCCGTCCCGCTTCCTCAAGGATATCTCGCCGGACCTGATAAGCCCAAGGGGATTATGGGCAGAGAGTCCGGCTCCTGTAGCTGGTTCCGACTTTACCCAAAAGTTCCAGCCTTCAGCTCGACCTATCGACGCTCTAACACTAAAGGTTGGCGACCGTGTCCTCCACAGCAAATTTGGTCCTGGAATAGTGATGAATTGCAGTCCTACCCTGGATGACCAGGAACTGACCGTGGTATTTGAGGGCGCGGGAATCAAGAAGCTCTTGGCCAGCCTGGCACCTTTGGAGAGAATGGAGAAGCATCTCGGTTTCTCCTCATAAACTATTGACAAGATACACGCAACCGTGTAACCTGGAACATAGATGCCTATTCAAATCTTAGCGACCGAGGTAGTCTCCAAGATTGCGGCTGGGGAAGTGGTCGAGAGGCCAGCGTCGGTGGTCAAGGAGCTGATAGAGAACTCCCTGGATGCAGGAGCCACCCAGATTGCGATAGAAGCTCAGGGCGGCGGAGTAGAGCTAATCCGAGTGAGTGACAATGGGGCAGGGATTCCAGCCCCAGAAGTGGAACTTGCCTTTCACAGATATGCCACGAGCAAGATTGGCAGTTTAGACGATCTGGAGAAGATCTCCAGCCTAGGCTTCCGGGGGGAAGCTTTGCCCAGCATTGCCGCAGTCGCAGAAGTGGAAATCCTCACTCAAACATCCTCGGAGACCGCAGGCAGCTACCTGTATTTGAGAAAAGGCGAGGTCGTCCGCAAGGAGAGCCAGGCTAGACCTCAGGGCACAACCGTGACCGTGCGCCGGTTGTTTCGGTATTTTCCGGCACGACTGAAGTTCCTCAAATCAGCGACTACCGAGAATAGCCACATCGCTCATTTGGCAAGTCAGTACGCCCTGGCTTTCCCCGAGGTGCAGTTCAACCTGGTTCTGGACAAGCGCCCGAGCCTGCACACCACAGGCAATGGTGACCTGCGCGACGTGGTGAGCACGATATACGGCTCGGAACTAGCGCAAAGGATGCTGAGCGCGGAACGAGAGGATGCCTTGGCGAAGATCAGTGGGCTAACAAGCCCGCCTTCGCTAGCTCGTTCCAATCGCAATTATCTCAGTTTCTTCGTCAACCGCAGATGGGTACATAGTGCCCTGCTATCCCGTGCAACCGAGCAAGCCTATCATGGCTTACTTATGGATGGCCAGCACCCCATCGCGGTAATCAATATCTCCCTGCCAGCCCAAGAGCTTGATGTCAACATCCATCCGGCCAAAGCCCAGATAAAGTTCTGCCACGAACAGAGTGTCTTCGGCGGCGTACAAAAAGCCATAGAAGAGGCGCTAGTCAGGACGCCTATAGCCAGCTCGAAGCCTGTGCCCTTTTCGATCAGCTTCGGACAGTGGCAGAGCCCCCGCATGATAACGGATAACGAGCCTGTTTTTGCTGTCTCCCAGTTGCCGACCCTGGAGCTACCAGTTCTGCGGGTATTGGGACAGCTAGCCAACACCTATATCATCGCCGAGGGACCTGATGGACTCTACCTCATGGACCAGCACGCTGCCCATGAGCGTATACTTTATGACCGAATTCTAACACAGCGGGCACAGAAGGAGGTCGAAGTGCAGGGTTTACTCCAGCCCCTAACCATTGAATTGAGCCCCAGAGAAAAGGAGACGATGGAGGCTGGTAAGGAATCTCTGGCCGAATTTGGCTTTAGCATTGAGCATTTCGGAGATAGAAGCTACCTGATACGTGCCATACCAGCACTGGGGGCGGGGGCGAATGTCATTGAAATGATAAGCGCACTGCTCGATAGCCTTGCCAACAGGGAGAGTCTCATTCCTTGGGAAGAAAAGATAGCTGAATCGTTAGCCTGTCATAGCGCAATCAGAGCAGGACAGCAGCTAAAAAGCGAGGAGATGAGAGAACTGATAAAGCAACTAGAGCAAACCAAGCAACCCCGTGCCTGCCCCCACGGTCGGCCAACTATGATTCACTTAAGTGCTCATCAACTAGAGAAGGAATTCGGCAGAATAGGCTAGCTTGATGATTACATCCACGGTGGCAAATCTGATGTCTACCTCGATCTGGTCTTCTTCACAATAGTACTGCGTGGCCTATGTCTGTGAACGTGGTTGCTACTGACTAAGTCCGCATTGCAGAGTGAGTTTACGATCCCAATATATGTTAGAATAGACGCCACTTCTTCAGGTTACTTACTTTGACTTATCTGGACAAAATTCTCACCCGGAGGCACATATGATCTACTGGGCCCAGCTATTGCATTTCTACCAGCCGCCGACCCAGACACCGTCAATGCTGCGAAAGATATGCAACGAATCTTACCGCCCGCTACTCCGCGTTTTCGAGGAATATCCCAACGCTCGCGTAACCATCAACTTCAATGGGGTCCTGACTGATATGCTGATAGACTGCGGCCATAGAGATGTAATCGATGGTTTGAGAAGTCTGGCCGAGAATGGTCAACTTGAATTCACCGGAACCGGCAAATATCACCCTGTTCTTCCTTTGATACCAAACGACGAAATGAAAAGGCAGATAGACTTGAACGCACAAACCAATCGTCATTTTTTCGGCAGGTCCTATGCCCCCCAGGGATTCTTCCCACCGGAGATGTGCTACAGCCAGGATGTCTTGCAACCTATTGTCAGGTCGGGACATCGTTGGCTTATCTTGAGCGGTATTGCCTGTCCCACAGAATGGCCCGTAGATACTATTCACAGAGTCGACTGTGACGGACAGGAGATAGCGGTTTTCTTCCGAGACGATGTGCTCAGCAACAGGATAAGTTTTCGAAGCGTAGAAGCAAGAGACTTCATTGCTCACCTGGAGCACTGGCAGGGTAACAGGGAGAATATCTACGTGGTCACGGCCATGGATGCCGAGACTTACGGCCATCACATTCAAGGTTGGGAAAGAATATTCCTGGCCAGGGTTTACGCAGAACTGGAGCCTTGGCCAGAGTCTACTCCAGATATTAGACAGGCCACCGTGCTTGCCGGGCAACACGTCTCTCTCTTGACCGATGGCGAAGCTGCCAGCAGAATTCAGATGGTTACCCTGACCGAACTCCTTGACCTCTTTCCCCACGGGCAAACGATAAAGCCTCGGGCATCTTCATGGAGTACTACAGCCGATGATATGCAGGAAGGCAACTACTATCCCCTGTGGAAAGGCAAAAAGAACGAGGTACATCATCTGCAATGGGACCACTTGAGTATATGTATCGAGCTGGTGAACAAAGCACTTCAGTGTGCCGATAATGAGGAGAGTCGGCGCTCGGCCGCCATCGCCCGTGGACTTTTGGACCGGGCTGAACATAGTTGCCAGATGTGGTGGGCCAGCAATCGGCCCATGTGGGATATCAATCTCATACACATGGGTTTGCTCGACCAATGGCGGACCGTGGTCAACGCGTACCGGGCTATCAACACGAGTGGAGCCAGTGAAGAAACAAAACAAGAATACTATCGCCGTGCCGTTGCTGCCAGAGATATCAGAGGCAAACTGGAAGACAGGCTATTTGCACAGTAACAGTCGACGACAAATCTTCTTATGCTCTGCGCTCAAGAAAGGAAACTCTATGGCCCACTGCTCGGCCAGCTTCCACACGCGACTTGGCCTTGCTCAAGTCATTGGCTGACTCCTCATCCCCCACCACCTCTCTGATCCACTTACTGAAATCGTTTCTCCCTCCACCCAAATGATAGCGGAAAGTTTCGTCACTCATGTCATCTAAGGCTTTCCCAAGTTCCTTGAGGTTCTTAATAAACCTACCATCATGACACCAGAAGCGTTTAGCATCCGGTACATCTCCTAATCGTCTCTTTGCTTCCTCTTTGTTGACCTTGATGATCTTAACCATGCTCATACATCTCCTTCATTGGCACCATGTTCACATTATACCACAGCAATAGTCGAATAGAATCAAGAATGGTCCCAGGATGTGAAGGACACAATAGACCATCGACACTGGGACATGGTCCCTGTATCGGCTTTCTAGTCAGGCATGTTCAATGAACTGCCTGCGAGCTCGCCGCGACGAACTCTTTTTGCCTGCCTGATGACACAAGTAGCGTTCTGCTATAATAGCCGACCAACTGGAAGGGAGTTCGACACTTTTTGGAGACAACGTGTTATCAGAATTGAGAGTGCCTGATCGAATAGCACGACTGGAGGAGCTAGCCAATAATCTGTGGTGGAGCTGGCATCCTCAGGCACGTGACTTATTCCGAGCTCTGGACTATCCGCTATGGCGGTCGAGTGGGCACAGCCCGGTCAAACAACTACGCGAAATCGGCGCCGATAAGCTGCTAGCTGCTGCTAATGACCCGGCTTTTCTTGACCTGTATGACTCTGTGATGTCAGCCTTTGATGCTCACATGTCAAATAAGGATAGCTGGTTTTCTACCAAGTATCCCAATGTCCTGGACGGACCTGTCGCCTATTTCTCCATGGAGTTTGCCATCCACAATTCCCTTCCTATATACGCTGGAGGGCTAGGGGTTTTAGCCGGTGACATATGCAAGGAAGCAAGCGATCTGGGATTACCTTTGGTCGGGGTTGGCTTCATGTACCCCCAGGGATATTTCCACCAGCATATTTCCGCCGAGGGGTGGCAAGAGGAGGTTTACAGGCGACTGGATTTTGATGAGGCGCCGATCAACCCCATTAATCCAGCCCATCGTTCTAAATGGTGCGGCCCGTTGATTCAGCTTAAGCTGGATGACAGGCCATTCTATATCGGAGTGTGGCAGGTGCGGTTGGGCCGGGGCAACCTTTATCTACTAGGTTGTGATGTTGAGGGAAACATGCCTCAGGACCGACAACTATGTGCTCGTCTCTACGCTGCTGACCAGGAGCAACGCATCCAGCAAGAAATTGTGCTGGGAATTGGCGGAGTGCGTGCCTTACGAGCCCTTGGCGTCAGACCCTCTGTATGGCATGCTAACGAAGGACACAGCGCCTTTATGATGTTGGAGCGTGTCCGGGAAGAGGTAGAAAAAGGTGCAGCCTTCGCCGAAGCCCTCCAAAAGGTACAGGCGACGACCGTTTTCACCACTCATACTCAAGTCGCCGCAGGGCATGACATATTTCCTGTCTCACTTGTGGAGAAGTACTTCCACAGTTATTGGGAGTCCCTGGGAGTCAACCGAGAAACATTCCTGGAACTGGGACGACAGGATGGCACAAACGACCAAACCTTCAATATGACCGTGCTTGCCTTAAGAATGGCCGACCATCGCAATGCCGTCAGCCAGCTTCATGGAAAGATAACCCGGAGAATGTGGCATGGACTCTGGCCCGAAGTCAAAGAAGATGATGTGCCTATTTCCCATATTACTAACGGGATTCATGTGCCTACCTGGGTCGCCCGGGAGATGAGCCGCCTCTACGAGAAGCACCTGGGCCAGGATGTATCAATAAGATACGATGAGAGCAGCCTTCGGGAGCTTGTCCTCAATATCCCTGACGAGGAACTCTGGGCAGTGCATCAAATTCTTAAACGCAAACTCATCGGTGGCATGGTAGAGCGAGCACGCCAATGTTCCACTGAGCGTGAATGCAAAGCCAGCCAGGTGTTGGCTATGGGCTCCTTGTTCGACCAGGACACGCTGACCATCGGCTTTGTGCGCCGTTTTGCCGCTTACAAGCGGCCGGAGCTAATTTTCCATGACATAGAACGTCTCAAGCGGATTGTCACTGATAGATGGCATCCAGTCCAGATAATCTTCGCTGGCAAGTCTCACCCCGCCGACATCCCTTCCAAACAACTCCTTCAAAATGTATATACTCTGGCCACTAGCCGAGAGTTCCAGGGGCGAATAGCTTTTGTCGAAGACTATGATATACATATGGCTCACTATCTGGTCCAGGGGGTAGATGTGTGGTTGAATACGCCTCGCCGCCTTCACGAAGCTTGCGGCACTAGCGGCATGAAAGCAGCAGTAAATGGAGTTCTGCATCTCAGTGTTCGAGATGGCTGGTGGTATGAGGGCTATAATGGCATTAATGGCTGGGCCATTGGGGATGAGGTCGAAGCACATGACCCAGGGGAGGAAGATAGGTCAGATGCCGCGGCGCTCTACCGCCTTCTGGAAGAGGAGATTATACCTCTCTACTACCAACGAGACAGGAATGGGGTGCCCCATGGCTGGATACATATGGTCAAAGAAGCAATCAACTCGATTGTACCTCGCTTTTGTACACGCCGGGTCTTGAAAGAGTATATTGAACGAATGTATATACCAGCGGCTGGCAAATAGAATTGAGCTTGAAAGAGGACTCAGTTAAACAGAATTAGACATAGCACCCTCGAGCAGCTAAAATCACTATGTCTATGATTTGGTTGGGTGAGGTAATGAGTAAGTGA
Source organism: uncultured Dehalococcoidales bacterium (assembly GCA_964353715.1). GTDB lineage: Bacteria > Chloroflexota > Dehalococcoidia > GIF9 > AB-539-J10 > RBG-13-51-36. Next base: position 26,756 of record CAYGWI010000003.1, read on the forward strand.
AAAAGGTATTGGCTCTAATTCTTGCGGGAGGAGAGGGGAGAAGATTAAGTGTATTAGGAGAAAAGCGTGCCAAGCCCGCAGTCCCCTTCGCTGGTAAATACCGTATAATCGACTTTGCCTTAAGCAATTGTGTTAACTCCGGTATCAACACAGTAGCTGTTATACCACAATATAATCCTCGCTCGTTAGCACGCCACATTGGTGTGGGCAAACCTTGGGACCTCGATCGTGTAGTCGGGGGGATTGCTTTACTCTCCCCCTTTGTAAGCACCAATGGAGAGATGCACTGGTATAGAGGCACTGCCGAGGCTGTTTATCACAACCTCGGCTTCATACATGACAGTGGTGTGGAGCAGGTTCTTATCCTCTCGGGAGACCACGTTTATATCATGCATTACGAGCAGATGATTGAGTTTCATCGACGCCAGGGAGCTGATATTACTATTGGAGTCACTGAGGTGCCGTGGAACGAAACCAATCGTTTTGGCATTGTGCTCCTCGACGATAATAACAGGGTGGTTGCCTTTGAGGAAAAACCATCACAACCAAAAAGTAACTTGGCTTCCATGGGCATTTACGTTTTTAACAAGGGTATCCTCTCCAAGGTTCTGGAAGATGCTCATCGCCGCGGGTTACAAGATTTTGGCAGCCAGATCATACCGGATGCAATAGCCAAATATCAGGTTTATGGTTACAAGTATCAGGGCTACTGGCGTGATGTCGGCACAATCGAAGCCTACTGGCAGGCCA
>CAYGWI010000004.1:0-24163 GCA_964353715.1 uncultured Dehalococcoidales bacterium
CCAGCCATGGGGACTGGGTGGACGTATCTGCTCCAGGCTTCAATATCTACTCTGAATTGCCCCGGAATCAACATGGCTATAAGACCGGCACATCGGCAGCCGGCGCCCATGTCTCAGGCGTGGCTGCCCTGGTGTTCAGCATCGCCAAGGACACTAACGGCAACGGCACAGTCAACGATGAGGTGCGGTGGGCTATTGAAAGTAGCTGCACTCCCGTCGGTGATGACATGGGGTGGGGGCTGGTCAATGCTTACGGGGCGGTAACAGAAGCACCACCATCTTCAAGTTCATTCTAAACCTCCTCCCATCGAAGTGGGAGCCCACACAGAGGGCTCCCGCGACCCGGGGGGCACCGGGCCCTCCCCTGTACGGAAGCACTTTTCAGGTGTTTTCCTGTTGCACTTGATGCAGTACTCCCTCCGTTGGCAGGAAAGAGTTGGAGGGAGGAGCAAAGGTCGCAGAATTCATCTTCACCTGGTCCCTCCCTTCAGCGGGAGGGACCTCACAAACAATCTGGAGGTGAAGAGGCTCGTGGGTGCTGAAGACAGAGCGGAAATTCGAACTCAGAATCGAGCTGGGCAGCTAGTTAATGTGGGGCGAAATGCGTGCAGAAATCTGGTCGGAGGCTGTAATCAGGATTTGTGGTTGCTACTCTCCAGGTTATCGCGCATGGCCTTTCGGGCTCGCGACAACAGTCCTTCAACCGACTTGGGCGAACGGCCCATAATCTGACTGATCGCTAGCACTGGCATGTCTTTGAGGTACTTCAACACCAGGACCTCTTGATAATCCTGAGGCAGGTCGGCCAAAGCCTGGTGAACTGATTGACGAGCCTCTTCTGACTCCATCTGAGTGGAGGCCGCTGGCTGATTGTCGCCGATCTGCTCTAGCTCTGTGACGTCAAAGTCGTGTGGTGATTTCTTGGGTTCGGGTCGTCGCGCCTGGTGACGGTAATGGTCGTTTATCTTGTGAAATGCGATACTGCGCAGCCAGGTGTAAAGCTGACTATCACCGCGGAATTTATCTAGTGAAGCCAGGGCAGCCAGGAACACATCTTGAACTAAATCTTCAGCTACGGCCTCATCTCGGTCCACCTGTTCCAGAATCAGAGAATAAAGCCTGCTGCGATAGGCGGTGTAGAATTCCTCCATGGCCGCGCTGTCGCCCGAACGCAGCTTCTCAACCAGCTTGGCTTCGTAACTCTGAGCAGTGGAACCAGCTATTGTCATATCGTCTCTGCCTATTACGTTATGCTTCCGTAGTGTCTTCAGAATATCAGCCAGCTAGGTGTATGGGAATCACCTATCGGTACTGTTTTGCAGTAGAAATTAGTACTATGACTCTCGGGAGACAGAGCCTGCCTCGACTTGTCATCGCGAGGAGCAAAGCGACGAAACAATCCCGATGGATTGTCGTAACAAGAGGTATTCACGCGCCATTTGAGAACGTGGCACTGACATGTGAGGCTGGTGCCTCCTGCGGTGAAGGTTAACGCTTATCGGTGCTTGGCTCTCTGCCTGAAATAGCGATAGCCACCATAGCTCAGGAGTACTATGGCAACAGCAATCCCAATGAACAATCCTATATTGGACATTGGCTCTGTTGCTGGATATGTAGACACGAGCAGGCGAACATGTAGCTTTAGACCTAGCAGGTCACTGGATTCGGCAGTAACTCCCAGCCATGTCTCCCAGTCTTCACCCGCCCATTTCGGCTCTTGCGGTATCGCTACTGTTACCGTGACATTAGCCTGAGAATTAGCGGCAATCTCAATTCTTGGAGAGGAAAAGCTTATCCAGCTATCATCGGGGAATTCAGTGGTCCCTGCCCTTCTTTCCTCTCCCAGAGGCGGAAAGGTAGCGATGGTGAAATTACGAGCTAAATCGTCCTTATTGTGAATTGTTAGCTCGAATTCTGTCGCGTTCCCCGGGGGCAGGTCACTTATTCTTACCTCGAAGGGGGAGACGCCGAAGTTGACGTCCTGAGCGAGAGTCAGAGAGGGCAGGATGGTGATCAACAAAACGGGGATGAGACCGGCTAGTTTGATATGCCGTACCATCAGGCAGCCACTGCGCTTATGGTGATCTGGGTTTGCATCTGCCGACCACTGAAAAAGTAGGTGGGAGTGAGTAATCTCAAGCCGAATTGCCTGGTATCCCCGGGTGCCAAGCTTGATGCTGAGCCTCCTGAATAAGGCCAAAATTCGTTTTGTGTTTTGGTGATAGGAACGTAACCCCGTGCAGTATCGGCAGATATGCGGAACAATAGTCCATATCTGTGCTCGCCGTTAGTGCCGTCGCCGCTCAGCGTCCACTTGTAAGCGGCCGGATCACTAACCCATTTAGCATCCTCACCCACGATGAAGGTGTTCACATTGCAGTTGCCCTGTACTGTCAAAGTGCACCATTCTATTGGCGGGCTTGTCTCGTACTCTGTGTTTGGAGGTACCGTCCCGAGAGGCCATTGTGTTTTATCCAGACTGATGGAAATTTCACTGAGTCCTGTCATAGTGATAGTGATGGTGCCGCTTTCCTGGGCGAGAGACGGCAGGGAGACGGCTGAGGCTAGCATAATGGCGACTGCGATACTCGTGATTACTATTCTCATTTACCCCTCTGGGTTTGACGAACCGCTGGCTGCTATATTGGGCCAGTCGTTTCCGAACAAATCGACTGTGATAAAATGCTACAACCCACGTCAGTTCTTGTCAAGACCCCGTTCGCATGTCCACTTACGGTCAATAGAATACCTGGAACCCGTTTGCTATCTGTCGAGCGGTTCTTGCCCAGGAACAGCCTAAGAGTCACGTTTGCTTCTCGATTGTGAAATCGCTGATGTGGCGGCGATTATAGCGGCGCCCAGAGCGGTAATCAGTTGAGGCTGCGGCGGTACCAGGAGGTTGGTGTTCAATTCGCTTTCTATCAGCTTGATGAGAGCAGTATTGAGGGCACCGCCGCCGCAGACGGCGCATGGCTCCTCCAGCTTGAGCTTCTTGACCAGTGAGGAAATGTTGCTGGCCAGGGCTTTGTTAACTCCAGCCGCGATGTCTTGTTTTGGAATGCCTTCGCTTATTCTGGTGACGACTTCGGATTCGCCAAAGACAGCACAGCCTGTACTGAATGTGATGGGGCTGCTTGACCTGGCCGCCAGCGGGCTGAAATCGCTCAAATTCATTCGCAGCACGTTGGCGATGACCTCAATGAACCGGCCGCCGCCGGCGGCGCATTTCTCGCTGGCGGTGAAGTTGATCACAATTCCCTCTTCATTTAGCCGTATTACCTTGCTGGATTGACTGGCTATATCGATTACGGTTCTGGCTTGAGGAAAGACGTTGTTTATGCCTCTGGCAGTGCAGACTATATCGCTTGCCTTCTGACTGGCAAAATAGACATTGTCGGCACCGGAACCGGTGGCCACTGTATTGGCTATGTCCTTCTGGGTCACGTTGACCTTTCTTGTTAACTCCGTCCTTAGGGCCTCGGCTGCCTTTCGGTAATCGGCTCCCGATTTGATGATATGTGAAGCGACAAGCTTGAAATCCCCGGTCATGACTCCTTTGCTGTATGCCGAGCCTATGTCGATGCCCACGAACCAGCTCACTGGTACTCCTGGCTGAAGAAGGTGGCTTTTTCTAACCGTCGTGACTTTGTGGACAGGGCCTCACCCACTGCTGCTGCTTTCATGTAAGTTTCCTTCGCCAGGATAGCAGCGCCGAGTGCCCCGGTTAGAAGTGGCTCTTCGGGAACGAGAACTTCACAGCCCAGGCTTTCTTTCATAGCTTTAACCATGCCGATGTTCTTGGCGACGCCACCGGTGAGCACAAGCTCGGGCTCTATGCCGAGCCGCCGCGCCAGCGCTGCTACACGGCTGGCCAGGGCATCGTGAAGCCCGGCGAGGATATTCTCCAGTTTTTCCCCGCGGGAGAGCAGAGCCACCACTTCTTGCTGGGCGAAAATGGTGCACAAGTTGCTTATCGGGATTCTCCTGGTGGCTTTCAGGGAAATGTCTCCCATGTCTTCTAACCTGATGCTAAGGGCAGCGGCAGTCACTTCAAGGAACCTGCCGGTTCCAGCGGCGCACTTGTCGTTCATAACGAAGCTGGCAAGGCTGCCGTTGTCAATTCTCATGCACTTGGCATCCTGGCCACCTATGTCGATAGCAGTCCTGGCCTTGGGGAAAAGGCTGGACACACCTCGGGCATGGCAAGAGAGCTCCGTTATCTGACAGTCTGCGAAAGGGACATTGAGCCGCCCATACCCTGTAGCAACGATATAGGAGATGTCACCAATGTGCAGGCCGGCTTCCTCGAGTGCCTGTCGCATAACCTCGTTGGCAAGCCGGCGATGCTCGGCACCGGTTGGACCCTTGATGAACGAAAGCAAATTGCCGGCCTTGTCCGTGAGCACGACCTTGGTCATGGTGGAGCCAATGTCAACACCGGCGAAGTACAAGTTGACCTCCTGGTGAGTGACTACCGGCTGATTGTCTCAACGAAAGCTTCCACCCTGGTTCTCATCGGGGCCAGGGCTCCTGTAGTATAGTCGTATTCTATGTAGGTGCTGGAGATGCCGATACTATTGAGATAGTCCTTGAGCGATGGCATTTCGAAGGCAAAAGGATCGCAATACCTGACAAGGAGCATTACAACGCCGTTGATTTTCCAGTCCTTGATGGTGCCTTTAAGATAACCGAAACGGCTTTGCAGGTCTCGGGCATAGTCCTTTCTGGTCTCGCCGAGGGTAGCCTGCCTGAATGTGCGGGCGCAGGTGATTTCGTTCAGATAGTAATCGGCTAGCCCCTCCAGCGGGTCAGCAGTGAATTTCACTTCACCTCTGTAAGCCCGGACGCCGCCACAGCTCTCGTTAATCACCACATTTGCCCTGGCTTCAAATACTTGCATAACGTCGGTGTCGTCAAGGGTGCTGCTCCATATGAGCAGACGTGCCGATTTGTTTTCCGGTCCAGCGGTACGTTTCTTGACTTCGCTTATGGTCTCAACTAGCAGGTCATTTCCTTCACCTACAGGCAGGCTCGTCAAGGCTTTTACTATCTGAATGATTTCCGTCCCGGAGATACGGGGTGGAGAAGGCTTTGTCAGCTCGTACAACTCTCTCACTAGAGCCCGCTGTCGGTTGTGGGATTTAATGGCTGTCTCCAGCTTGTCTGCAGACAGTTTCTTGCCGGTGAAAGCCTCCAGAGTCTTTCTGAAATCGGTTAGCTGGCCTTTGAAGTATTCCAGAGCCTCAGGGCGAACCGTGATGGGCATGTCTATAAAATGAAAGTAGGGATAGTGAGTATACGACTCCCAGATGCGGGCTGTTTTTTCTTGAGGATCGCAGGAGTGAATGGCCACCATGCCATCAAGGAAATCGTTTTTGCCCTTCAAGGCGCAGTCAAGGCAGTTGCGCATGACAGGGCAGAATGAATGAGGCAAAGCTCTGTCTGCTTCAGTGACCGGTTCTTTCATATCGGCGCAGGTCCGGTAGGGGACAAGGTCAAGGGCGGTAAGCATTTCCTGCGGGACGTAGGCACAGGGGTAGCCTATTATCTTTTTGCCCGCTGCCTTAAGCTCTTTGGCTCTGCGCGAACCATCTAGATAGATTTCCCGGGCTTTGTTGAGACCCTTGTTTTTGTCTGACATAGCCGCCTCCTTGCGAGATTAAAATCAAGGATCATTTCACCAGTCGAACCCTGCCTGTTTTCTCATCCTTTTGTAGTGCTCCATAGTTTCCTCGAATGGCTCTGCCTTGGCTAAAGCATCTTCCGGATTAAACAGGCGGAGGTCGACGATATCGCCCTCGATGCTCAATGAGGGCACCTTGAGTTTCTCTATGAGCATGTCTGAGACGTATGGCAGGTGGGTAGAAGCGCTGCGGCAGGTGATGAGGGGGTGAAGCAATGCGCCGTCGCACTTCCATTCCTTGGCATACTTGAGATAAGGATAAGCAGAGGTGCCGCCGAGGACATTCTGTTTCCGGGCATCTTCGAAATAGCCCACGAGAAATTGGAGGCTGAATTTGGTAATTCGCTCCAGCGGGTCGCTGACCTTGCTGAGGTCAAGGGGTATGGGCGGATGGTAGCCAAAGCTTTCGATGACGAAATCCCATCCTCTCTCGGCCAGCTTGTCGAAAAAGGCCAGGCTGTGCCAGGGGGGGAGTTCGGCGAAGACCATCCGGTATTTCTCGTCGGGAATGGCGCCTACGTGCCTATCAACTCTATCTTTGACCTCTCTGTACATATCCTGGTAGAGCCTGAGCGAGTCCTCGAGGTCGCCGGCCAGAAACAGGGCAGCGGGCATTGCGCTCCAGAAGTCCCGGCTGTGCATCGGACAAGGTCTTGCCTTGCGGAGTTCGTTGACTTCGTGCCACACACGGTTGACCTCTATCATGAGGTTCGCTGTCTTGTCCAACTTGTCCCAGTCCATCTTCTTGCCCACCATTTTTTCCACGAAAACAACAAAGTCCCTCAGGTGCTTGACTCCCAGTTTCACCATGTTGTTGTAGTAGCCCTCAATGAAGAATTCCTTGATGCCGGGGATAGGGGCTTCCAGTGGCCATACCGGGGCATCCATGTAACGTCCCAGCGCCTGGAACCACTTGTATCTGGCATCGCAGATGGCAGCTGAGGACATTAGAAACAGTGGCTTGGGCATCCCTCCGAGTGGTGCTTCTGGAGGTATCTGCCCTTTCAATTCTTTCATCATCCTGGATGCATAACCTAGAGTGGTCAGACTGTAGCCACAAAGGTGAGTGGGAAAGCCCTCGGCGTCAGCACGGTCCAAGTATTGCCGGGCAACTCCCATAGCCGCAGCAATAGCGCCATAGTTTTCAGGATAGACCACTTCTATATCCATGGCTTTCAAGATGGGGTCGCCATAGTAGAAATTGAGCATGCCCCAGACAGCAGGTTTGCCTGCCTGTATTGCTTCAATGCTCTTCAGATATGTTTCATTTACCTTGGCCCTCAGCGGGTACATTGATTTCAGTCGGTCTATCGTCTTCTTTTCCTTTTGTACAACCATGAACAGTTTACCTCCCGGGAGAATTCACGTAGGGCTTCAATGACCGATGCATGCTAGCATAGAAAGGCACGGAAGTCGAGTCACGTGTGGTTTGGCTATACGCGACAAGTGTGCTGACACATGTGGGAGTTTGCTGCAATATTCGGTGGGGCGCGCGGAAGCACCCGACAGTCTGGCCGCAGTATCACGAGATATGTGGCACCGCGTAGCGAAGCCTGGTCAGTATGAGTCTTTTCAGCTATGGCATGATGTGCTATAGTGTTCCTGCCGGAGTCGTGGCGCATTGGCCTGCGTACCAGGGCAGAGATTGAAAAAACCTCGGGTGTGAAGCCGTAGCCTTTAAGGCCCAACAATCCCGCCTGCGAGAGCGCCAATCTTGTTGCGCCATATCCGCTCGGGCTCCGTCTTGTGGGCGGAGTGAGGGACACGACCGGCCGGCACAATTATGCGGCGAGGACAAGAACCCAAGTACAGAGGCTGAAGGCCAGACCAAGGGTTCTCTTTATTTGTCCACTGAGCGCCATCCAGAGGAGACGTCGTGATATGAGCATGGAATTGGCCATTAAGACCGAACAATTGAGCCGCGTCTATAAGGTGAAGAAGCGTGAAGCGGGCGCGGGAAAGCGCGAGATCATTGCGCTTGACCGCGTCGACCTCGAGATTCCGACGGGCGAGCTCTTCGGACTGCTCGGCCCCAACGGCGCGGGCAAGACGACGCTCATCAAGATTTTAACAACGCTTCTGGCCCCCACCGGGGGCCGCGCCTGGGTGGCCGGCGTCGACGTAGCCCAGAATCCCTGGGAAGTGCGCCGCCACATCAACATGGTCTCCGGCGGCGAATCCTCCGGGTACGGCCTGCTCACCGTGGAAGAGAATCTGTGGATGTTCACTCAGTTCTACGGGATCGACGGGAAAACGGCCAGAGGGCGCATCCGGGAGTTGCTGGAGATCGTGGGCCTGGCCGACCGGGCCAAGAGCAAGATTTACCACCTCTCGACGGGGATGCGCCAGAAGATGAACTTCGCGCGCGGTTTCCTCACTGACCCCGAGATTCTGTTCCTGGATGAGCCGACGCTGGGGCTCGATGTGCAGACGTCCCGCACGCTGCGCGGGTTCATCAAAGATTGGGTAGGAAAACGCCCCGACAAGACGGTGCTGCTGACCACCCATTACATGCACGAGGCCGAGGAGCTTTGCCACCGCGTGGCTATTATCCATGACGGGCGTATCCGCGCCTGTGACACACCCGGTAATCTCAAGAAGAGCCTTCAGCGGGAGGTCGTCTTCCGGCTGCGGGTGACGGCGATTGCCAATCCTGAGAAGCTCTTTCAGCATCTGCGGGGCGTCCAGCGCTTCAGTCATACGGATATCAACGGTCACACGGAGCTTCATTTCATCCTGGAGGACGAGAACGCACTTCCTCCCATCTTGACGGTGATTCAGCAGTCCCACGGGGAGCTGATCTCGCTGGAGAAGCTCGATCCCACCTTGGAGGACGTCTTCATTAGTTTGGTAGGCCGGAGTCTCAAGGAGGGTGACGGCAATGCGGGCGCCACAGAGAGGGAACCCTGATGAGCTCCCCAACCCGCTGGGAGATCTTCTGGCGGACGGTGATGGGGAGGGCCTATCCCCGCGTCATCGGCGCGCAGCGGGAGCGGAGCTGGCTCTTCTTCGAGACGCTCCTCCCCCTGCTGCAGGTTTCGGCATTCGTCTTCGTCTACCGGGCCATCCAGGCGCCGCCGGAGTTCACCGGGTTCGTGGTGCTGGGCGGCGCGATGACGGCTTACTGGCTGAACGTACTCTGGAGCATGGCTGCCCAGTTGTATTGGGAAAAGGAAACCGGGAACCTCGAGTTATACATCATCGCACCCACCTCTCTGATGGCCATCCTGCTGGGGATGGCTATCGGCGGCATAGTGGCCTCCACGGTGCGCGCACTGGCCGTGATCACCCTCGGTCTCCTCATCTTCCGTGTCGAGATCTCCGTTGTGAGCGTCCCACAGCTGTTGGGCGTCTTTCTGCTGACGCTCGTGGCGCTCTACGGGCTGGGGATGCTCTTCGCCTCGCTCTTCTTGCTCTACGGGCGCCAGGCGTGGCACCTCTCGAATCTCCTGCAAGAGCCAGTATTCTTGATGTCAGGATTCTATTTCCCGGTGCGGGCCCTGGGATTCATCGCTGCACTCGGCGCCTCAGTGATCCCTATTACATTGGGATTGGACGCGATGCGCCAATTGCTCTTCCCCGCGATGATGGCCCAGTTCCACTTCCTCGATGTGAGGATCGAACTGGGACTGTTGGTCGTGATCGGCATCGCGTTCTTATGGTTGGCCAAACGGGCGTTGAGCTACATGGAGGCCTTATCTAGAAGAGAAGGGCGTCTCACCGTGCGGGGGCAGTGAGGTGGGCACCATGACGCGACAAAGAGCCGTGGAGAGTACGCGCAGCCTGAAGACGGCCGCCTGGCTGGGCTGGCAGATCCAATCAAACTGGGCATCCCCATTCCTGTTTGCCATTTACTCCATCGCCAAGCCTGTCGCCGGGGCACTCATTTTGGTATTGATGTACATGGTCATCGCCCAGGGCGGGCTCCGGAACCCACTCTTCCCGCAGATCTTCGTGGGAAATGCTTTCTATATCTATGTGGCGATGGTGTTCGTGGGTGTGAGCCAGGCAGTGATCGAGGATCGGGAGCATTATGGGATGCTGAAGTATATCTACGTGGCACCGCTCAATATCTATGCATACCTGCTTGGCCGGGGCGTGGCGCAGGCGATCATGGCCACAGTGGCTGTTCTTATCATGATGATCTTCGGAATCATCGCGCTGAAGATTCCGATGCCACCAGCGACGATTGACTGGGGAATGCTGTTCGGAGCATGGCTGTTCGGGTTGGCGGGCCTGGCGTTCCAGGGAATCTTTCTCGGAGGGATATCGCTGATTACCGCTCGGCATAATTTCTATATTGGGGAAGCCGTGGCTGGTGCGTTCTACCTATTGTGTGGGGCTGTTTTTCCCATTGACGTTCTCCCCAGGCCTCTTCAGCTTGTGGGGCAGGCCTTACCGCTCACGTATTGGCTGGAGGCACTCAGGCGTGCACTCTTGGGCGATGGGGCAGGTGAGCTCTTGTCCCCGCTCTCAGACCGGATGCTTCTCTTGATTCTGATCGGCTCGACGGTCCTCCTGGCAGTGGTATCGGTGGGCTTCTACCGCTGGGCGGAAAATCTGGCCAGAGAGAAGGGCCTCATTGACAGGCAAACCATGTATTGATGTCAGAGGTGCTTCAGCTTCCAGTCGTCGTAGATGGCGGTCTGGTTATCCCAGGGGTGGTGCAGAGAGAGGCTGACTAAGGGGGGAGGCTTTGCCGGTCGATCTGCTCCGCCAGGCCAAAGCAAGCTCCGCATTTTCCTCGCCCCGAATTGACGGATTGATGCAAATGCGATACATTTCTGAATTAGCGATAGCCATCGTGGGGTGTTCCTGGGGTTCCAGTCATTTGGCGGATTGCCGCCGTCGTATGGAGGGGCTGAGTGATTGCGTCTGTAATGCGGCTTCTTTGGTCGGGTCGGGGATCGCTTGTTGTATCAAACTGTCCCATTGAGTAGACCAACATATGCTCAAATCTGTACTGATTGCTAATCGAGGGGAAATTGCTCGACGCATAATCAGGACCGCCAGGCTGCTGGGTATCGAGACCATAGCAGTGTATTCAGATATAGATGAGAGGTGTCTGTTCGTGCGAGAAGCAGACAGGGCACTCAGGATTGGGGAAGCTAAACCTAAGGACAGCTATCTCAATATAGATAAGATCATTGCAGCAGCCAGAGAATCTGGCGCAGTTGCCATTCATCCCGGATATGGCTTCCTGTCCGAACGGTGGGAATTTGCCCAAAGGTGTGAAAGGGAGGGCCTGACATTTATCGGCCCGAGCTCAGAAGTCATTCGTAAAATGGGAGACAAGCACCGTTCACGGGAAGTAGCTACGGGTTTGGGCATACCCATTCCGCCGGGGAGTGGTATATTAGACAATGTCGATGAAGCCAGGAAGTGGGCGACTGAGCTCTCTTTCCCTGTTATCTTCAAGGCCTCCGCTGGTGGCGGCGGGATCGGGATGATGAAGGTGGAGAAAGAAGAAGAGGTTGCAGAAGCATTTGATACAGCCACGAATCGGGCCAGATCAGCTTTTGGTGATGAGAGAGTCTATGTCGAGAAATATCTGGAATCCCCCCACCACATAGAAATCCAGATCCTGGGGGACAAGGATGGCAACATAGTTACTTTCCCGGAAAGAGAGTGTTCGGTGCAGAGACGGCATCAAAAAGTGATTGAAGAGTCACCGTCTCCCTTCGCTACTGCTGGATTGAGGCATAAACTGCGACAGGCGGCGAGATGCCTGGCTCAGGGAATCGGCTATACAAATGCCGGCACCGTTGAATTCGTCGTTGATGGTCATCGAAAATACTACTTCCTGGAAATAAACGCAAGGCTTCAGGTAGAGCACCCGACTACTGAAATGATAACCGGTAATGATCTGGTTGAGCAGCAAATGAGGATTGCTTCGGGCGAATCTCTATTGGTGAGAGAAGAAGGCTTGCAGTGGAAGGGATGGGCCATCGAATCTCGCATCTATGCCGAGGATTCGAAGAATTTCTATCCGTCACCGGGCAAGATAGTTTCATACATTGAACCTCGCGGTGAGAGAATCAGGGTGGACTCTGGATATCGGGCCGGGGACACCGTGAGTCAGTTCTATGATCCTCTGGTCGCCAAGCTAGTCGTCTGGGGCGAAGATAGAGACAAAGCTATAACAAGAATGCAACATGCTCTGGACAACTATGAAATCACAGGTATCAAGAACAACATCCCCTTCCTCAGAGAAGCTTTTGCTTCAGGGCTATTCAAATCGGGGAACTATGATACTCATTTCATATCGAAACTAAAGGAGGAGAAAGATGGGTGACATAATGAAACGGGAGGTTGAAAACCTTGCGCGCCTGCGAGAGCAGATCAAACAGATGGGAGGTGAAGAGGCTGTCAAGAAACATCATGGACGGGGAAAGTTGACTGCCAGGGAGAGGCTCGACCTCTTGATTGAAAAGGGAACATTCGTTGAAACTGGCATGCTGGGCAGCGAGTTCGGTGTGGATGAACTGGTGCCGGCCGATGGTGTTATTACGGGCTATGGCAAGCTAGATGATGGTGTCCGCATAAGAGACGTGGCCGTGGCGGCGTACGATTTCACAGTGAGAGGTGGCTCTATGGGAGTTGTGAACGAAACCAAGGTGAGCAGAATAAGAGAGGTTGCTCTCAGAGAAAGAATACCGATGATATGGCTGAATGATTCTGGGGGTGCGCGAGTAAGCGGTGGGGGCTTCAGCGGCGAAAGAGTGGCGCTGTTCGCCGATACAGGGTATCTCTTTAAGGAAGAAGCTTTGATGTCAGGTGTGGTCCCGCAAATCGCGGCTATGATGGGGCCAGGGTATGCCGGCACTGCCTATATACCGGGCCTTTCCGATTTCGTGCCCATGGTCAAGGGAACGAGTTTTATGGGTTTGGGGGGACCGGCTCTCGTAAAATCGGTGATCGGGGAGAAGCTCACCGAAGACGAGCTTGGCGGCTCCAAAATCCACTGTGAGATTAGTGGCTGTGGAGACCTCGAGGTTAGTTCAGACGAGGAATGTATTAAAGCCATAAAAGAATATGTTTCTTTCTTTCCTCAGCACTATGAAGAGAAGCCGCAACGGAGGGAGTGGTCAGGAGACCCCATGGCTTTGCTTGATGACGGCATACTGAATGTCATCCCGGACAACCCGCGGGAAGCCTATGACATGCACGATTTAGTAAGATATATCGTGGATGATGGCTACTTCTTCGAAATGAAACCGAAGTGGGGGAGGAACATTATTACCGCCTTTGGGCGTATAGCTGGTTATTCGATTGGAATCGTGGCGAACAACCCGATGTTCTATGGAGGCGCCATTGATATTGATGCTGCTGATAAAGGCGCCCGCTTTATATGGCTTTGCGATGCTTTTAATATCCCGCTTCTTTTCCTTTCTGATGTCCCCGGCTTCATGGTCGGTTCCAAGGCAGAGAAATCGGGCATAATAAGGCACGGAGCCAAGATGGTCCATGCAGTTGCTGAAGCTACTGTGCCGAAATTGACCCTGATCGTCAGGAAATCCTATGGCGCCGGGTATTATGCGATGTGTGGCAAGGCATTTGACCCCGACTTGCTGATTGCCTATCCGGGCGCTGAAATATCGGTTATGGGACCGGAGGGCATGGTATCGATTTTTGCCAGAAAGCAGCTAGCTGAGGCTGAGAACCCGAAAGAGATGTTAGCGCAACTTGCCGAGCAGATAAAACCGCAGATTAACATATTCAAGACGGCCAAGTCCGGTGTTATGGATGATGTAATCGATCCCAGAGAAACGAAGAGGGTATTGTTCCGGGCTCTTGAGTTTACCAAGGACAAGAAGATATTCAGGCATCCCCGGAAGCACGGGGTCTATCCTGTATAAGGAGACAACTAATGTACCAGACAATAGTGACTGAAACAAGGGACAAAGCGGGCATAATTACTTTGTCTCGCGAGGAACGAAGGAATGCCATATCACCGACTATGGTAGCCGAGCTTTTTGATGCCCTGAAGAAGTATGACGCCGACCAAAACATTCTCGTCATCGTGCTGACCGGGGCTGGCAGCAAAGCATTCTGTGCTGGCGCTGACTTTGGCGAGGCCATGAGCCCCACAGCAAGTTTGCTGGAGCGCCACGAAGAGCAAAGGAGATTTGCTGAGCTTTTCAAGGTGATCAAGGGTCTGCAAAAGCCGTTGCTGGGACGGATTAATGGTCATGCCTTGGGGGGCGGGTTTGGGTTGGCTTGTTCTTGTGACATAGTGGTCGCCGCTGAAGATTGCCGTTTTGGCACGCCGGAAATAAACGTTGGACTGTTTCCCTATGTGATTATGGCAACCTTGCTCCGATCTACTTCGGCCCCGAAAAAGCTTGTAGAGATGATGCTGACTGGCGAAAGACTCGATGCCAGAGAGGCGCAACAGCTTGGGCTGGTCAACCATGTTGTGCCGAGAGAACAACTGGATGCGAAGGTTGATGAAATCGCCAAGAAGATAACCAGCAAAAGCCCGGCTATCTTAAGGCTGGGCAGGAGAGCCTTTTACACAATGCGTGACATGGAATATGAGAAGGCATTGGAGTATCTGTCGTCAATGCTGACCATTAATACCATGGCTGAGGATGTAGCCGAGGGCATTAGCGCTTTTCTGGAAAAGCGTGAACCGCAGTGGAAAGGTAAATAAACAAGAAAGAGGCACCGTCATGGGATTAGCAGACAAAGTAGTAATAACTGCTGCTCTGACCGGCGTAGCCGCCAACAGAGAGCAATGCAAATGGATTCCCTATACTCCTGAGGAAATTGGCGAAGAGTCGCTCAGGGCCTACAACGCCGGAGCTGCAATGGTACACATTCATGGCAGGGAATATGATGGCACCCCATCCTGGAGAGTAGAGATATTTCGCGAGGTAATGCAAGAAGTGAGGAAAAGATGCCCCATCATAATAAATTTCTCCACAGGCGCAGTCGGGGTGGACAGGGACACCAGGATAGGCCATATTCGAGAGCTGAGACCGGAAATTGCAGCATTAAACATGGGAACAATGAACTATGCCAAATATAGCCCGAAGCGGAGGAACTTTGTCTTCTCCCTGGTCTTTCAGAATCCCTTCGATGATATAATGTTCTTTCTGGGCGCTATGAATCAGAATGGCGTGAAGCCAGAATGTGAGTGTTTCGACCTGGGTCATGTGGAGAGCATTTTGCCTCTAATGGATATGGGGCTGCTCAAGAACTTTCAAGTTAGTCTTGTAATGGGGGTGGTTGGAGGCATGGGGGCCACAGCCAGGAACCTGGCGCATGTGTCCAGCGTAGTTCCCGCCGGAGTGGCCTGGCAGGTCATAGGTATCAGTCAAGAGCAATGGCTCCTGGTAAGTACTGCCCTAGCATTGGGTGGGAATATCAGGGTTGGCCTTGAGGATAATTTCTATCTGTCGCCCGGCAAGATGGCGGAAGGGAACGGGCCGCTGGTAGAGAAGGCGGCAGGGATGGCACGCGATATCGGAAGGGAGCCGGCGACGACGGAGGAAGCCAGAGCTATCCTGCAGCTGAAGCAATCAGAGGAGAGGACCAGAGAGGCAGGGTAAGCCAGATATGACAGAAGTGCCATCACCTATTACAGGCAGCGTCTGGAAGGTATTCGTGGAAAACGGAGCGTCAATTGGCGAGGGCGAGACTCTTGTGATACTCGAGTCCATGAAAATGGAGATTCGGGTGAAGTCTCCGCATAATGGCAGAGTGGTTGAGATCCGGGTCAAGGAAGGTGACTCTATTCTCGAAGATGATGTTGTTGCCATCATTGAATAATATCCATCGCAACTTGCGGACTAGAGGTTAGGCAATATGGACTTCAGATTCACCGAAGACGAGGAAGCGTTCCGACAGGAAGTTCGCCAGTGGCTCAAGCAGGAGATCCCCCAGAGGTGGATTGAGCTTGATCCCGGGATTTGGGAAGAAACCGAAGAGTCCTGGGCACTGGCGCGCGAGTTCCAGCGCAAATTAGGTCAGAAAGGTTGGCTGGCGCCAGCATACCCCAAAGAATACGGAGGCATGGAGCTGAGCCATATCAAGCGGCTTATACTTTCCGAGGAATTAGCCTACAGCAGGGCTCCTTTGAGCATCGAGGTGGAAGTTACACTCAATTGGGTAGGGCCCTCCATCATGCTCTTTGGCACTGAAGAACAGAAGAAAGAATTCCTGACCAGGATGGCCAAAGGAGACATAATCTTCTGTTTGGGGTACAGCGAGCCAAACGCCGGCTCCGACCTTGCCTCGCTTCAGACGCGTGCTGTAGAGGTTGGTGATGAATATGTGATTAACGGTCAGAAGACCTGGTGTAGCTACGGTCATCTTGCCGACTATTGCTGGCTTGCGGCCAGAACTGACCCTGATGCTTCCAGGCACGAAGGGATCAGCATATTAATTGCGGACATGAAGACGCCGGGAATTACTGTGCGTCCGCTGATAAATATCCTGGACAAGCACTCTTTCAATGAAGTTTTCTTCGACGATGTGCACATCCCGAAGGAGAACCTGGTAGGACAGAAGAACAAGGGGTGGTACCAATTGGTGATGGCTCTCGACTTCGAACGCTCCTCTATTGGCTATGCTGCCTCAAACCAGCGAATCATTGAAGAACTGATTAAGTATGTTAGAGAAACCACGGGAAATGGAGAGCCTCTTGCCAATGACCCTCTGATCAGGAACGAGCTGGCACAGGTAGTAGTGGAGAATGAGGTTGCCCGCATGATGGCGTATCGTATCGCCTGGATGTTCAGTAAGGGTCTTCATCCCAGCCATGAATCTTCTATGTCGATGGTTTTTGTTAGCGAAGTCATGCGGCGTACAGCCAATACCGGGATGCGAATTCTGGGGCACTATGGAGAACTGGACAGGGACTCCAAATGGGCCGTCATGAATGCACGGATAATGCGTATGTGTCTGAGTTCACTTTCCATTGGTGTCGGTGGCGGCTCCAACGAAATTCAGCGCAATATCATTGCTATCAGGGGTCTTGGGTTGCCACGAAAGTGAGGCGTCCCGGTATGGCAGGCAGACTCATAAGGTAGGGCGAACAATATGGATCTTGGTCTGAACGAAGAGCAGGAAATGTTACGGAAGTCGGCTCGTGACTTCCTGCAAGGCGAGTGCCCAAAACAATTAGTAAGGAAACTGGATGAGAGTGACGGGGGCTATTCTGTCGAGTTGTGGCGCAAGATGGCAGAACTGGGCTGGATGGGCTTGGTATTTCCTGAAAAATATGGGGGTAGCGGGCGTGGCTTCTTGGACTTGGCAATCCTTCTTGAGGAAATGGGATATAACATCGTGCCTGGCCCATTTTTCTCCACCGTAGTCCTCGGCGGACTCACTATATTGGCAGCGGGAAACGAAGAGCAGAGAATGGAGTTCTTGCCCAAAATCGCCAGTGGGGAAGTGATCCTTAGCCTTGCGTTGACTGAGGCCAGTGCTGGTTATGATGCCGCATCAGTTAACGCCAAAGCTACAGCTCGCAATGGCAAATATGTCATCAAGGGCACCAAGCTGTTTGTGCTCAATGCCAATGTCGCCGACTACATTTTGTGTGTCGCCAGGACAAGGAGGACAAAGAATCCAGAAGACGGCATAACGGTATTTCTTGTCGATGCCAGAAGCCCTGGACTCAAGTGTACACTACTCAAGACCCTGGCGCGTGACAAGCAATGTGAGATCATCTTTGATGATGTGACTGTATCGGAGAAAAACGTAGTAGGCAAGAGAGACGAAGGGTGGCCAATAGTGAGAGACATTCTAGAGAAGGCTGCGGTTGCCAAATGCGCTGAGATGGTGGGTGGCGCCCAAGCAGCATTGGATATGGCAGTCAGTTATGCCAAAGAGAGGATGCAGTTCGGGAGGCCCATTGGCAGTTTCCAGGCTATCCAGCACTACTGCGCCGATATGGCTATGGATGTCGTTGGTTCACGGTTTGTCACGTACAAAGCGGCTTGGAAGGTAGGCGAAGGCCTTCCCGCTGCCCTGGATGCAGCTATAGCGAAAGCATGGGTAGGCGAGGCTTATGGGCGGGTTGCCCTGTCTGCACACCAGATATTCGGAGCAATCGGCTTTACCATGGACCATGACATACACCTGTACTATAGGCA
The DNA here is from genome assembly GCA_964353715.1 of uncultured Dehalococcoidales bacterium. Classification (GTDB taxonomy): domain Bacteria; phylum Chloroflexota; class Dehalococcoidia; order GIF9; family AB-539-J10; genus RBG-13-51-36. The sequence continues at coordinate 17,791 of CAYGWI010000004.1, forward strand.
GGCGAAAGCTGGCGAGATAATCTTTGGTGGCGCTGATTCCCAGCGTGGTGTCGTGGCCCGCGAGCTAGGTCTCTAGTACGGGCGTCTACATCTTGTTGTATCCATAGTTTTCCACCGGTAGGCCACAGGGTACCTAACCTAATCATGAAGCCCGATAGCGTGGTCTATGCGATCAGGGTGGAATCAAGAACAGGGAGTCTCGGTTCTCATGTGTCGGTCTCATTGTAACGGTGGTCAAGCACTTCACAGTCCAGAGCAGCGACTCTGGAGCTTGTCGTAAACTTGTGTTCCATTGATTGACAAACGTGACGCGCTCAAGTAGTATCAAATATCAGGAGAGACGAAGATGAAGAAAGATTTGCTGTCAATAACCGACCTTAGGCGCAAGGAAATTGAAGGTCTCATAGAGCAAGCCCGGCGTATGAAACACGATAAACCGGCGTCGCTGCTCTCGGGGAAAACGTTGGCTCTTCTCTTTGAAAAGCCTTCCTTGAGGACCAGGGTCAGTTTCGAGATGGCTATGTATCAACTGGGGGGACACAGCATCTATTTATCTCCCGAGGAGGTAGGTCTGGGCAGGCGGGAATCGGTGGCGGACGTGGCTCGAGTGCTCAGTCGCTATGTGGATGGCATGGCCGCCCGCACATTCTCCCAGGAGACCTTGCGTATTCTCGCCGGACGTTCTTCTGTGCCCGTAATTAATGCGCTTTCCGACCTTGAGCACCCCTGCCAGGCTCTTTCCGACCTTCTGACCATCTACGAAGAGAAGGGAAAGCTTTCTGGTCTGACTTTGGCGTTTATTGGCGATGGTAATAATGTGGCCAACAGCTTGCTTCTGGCTGCCTCTCTAGTGGGCATGAATGTCCACCTTGCCTCTCCACCAGGCTATGAGGTCAAGAAAGAGGTACTGAGCAAAGGAAGGAAATTTGCCGCGCTGAGCGGTAGCCAGATTCACCTTACCGATGAGCCTCGCAAAGCAGCTAAAGGTGCTGACGTAGTCTATACCGATGTATGGGTTAGCATGGGGCAGGAATCTGAGAGGGAGGAGCGCCGTCGTGCCTTTTCAGGATATCAGGTGGACGATAGGTTATTGAGCGTGGCTAAGCGGGATGTTTTGTTCATGCATCCCTTGCCGGCCCACCATGACGAGGAGATCTGCGCCGGGTTGCTAGACGACCGCCGGTCAGTGGTATTTGACCAGGCAGAAAACAGGCTTCACCTGCAAAAGGCATTGCTGGTGAAGCTGTTGTCACATCCCAAGGTATCAGGCAAGTGACCGGACCTATTGTAGCTATTGTGGGTAGGACCAACGTAGGCAAGTCCACCTTGCTTAACCGCCTGGCAGGCAGGCGGATAGCTGTGGTTGCTGACTTGCCAGGAACCACCAGGGACCGGGTCTTTGCGTTTGTTTCCTGGGAGGGGCGGGAGTTGACCGTTGTGGACACTGGTGGCTGGGAAGCGGAGCCGTCCACGGCTTTGGATCAGAAGGTCAAGCAGCAAGTCGAAGCAGCCATCGCGCAGGCAGACATCGTCATCTTTCTGGTAGATGCCCGAGACGGAGCTATTGCGGCTGATGCAGAAGTTGCTGATGTACTGCGCGCCGCCAATAGGCCTATCATACTAGCAGTAAACAAGATGGATTCTGCAAAACAGGCAAATCAGGTGAGTGATTTCTATCGTTTGGGCATGGGTGAGCCTGTAGCTATCAGTGCTCACCATAATCTCGGGATAGATGAGCTAATGGATGCTGTGTTAGCTTTTGTGCCTGCACAACCCATCAGTGTCGCCGAGCCGGGAGAAGCTAAATTGGCTATCGTGGGGCGGCCTAACGTCGGCAAGTCAACTTTGTTGAATACGTTGCTGGGGGAAGAAAGAGCCATTGTGCATGAATCTCCGGGGACGACCCGTGATTCACTTGATGCTATCGTTGAGTGGAGTGATAAGAGAATACTACTTGTCGATACCGCCGGAATTAAGCGGCGGGGCAGGGTTGACGCCGGGGTGGATTACTACAGTTTGCTGCGCGCCCTTCAGGCTATCAACCGCTGTGATGTTGCCTTACTTCTGATCGATGCCAGTGAGTTTATTACTGCCCAGGACATGCATATCGCAGGCTATATTATTGATGCCGGGAAGGGTGTGATGTTGTTGGTCAATAAGTGGGATCTTGTTCCCCGGGAGCAAAGAGAGAGATTCAAACAGGGCCTGGGACAAAGATTCAGATTTGCCTCCTACGCGCCTGTCATCTACATCTCCGCCAAATTAAGACAGGGAACAGAAGGAATTCTGCCACTGGCCTGGGAAATCTGGCAGGAAAGACAGAAGCGAATAACGCAAACAGCAGTTGATGAGCTAGTCAAACAGGTAGTAGGTGACCATCCTGCACCGCGCACAGGTTCCAGACGGTTACGTATTTTCCGAGCCCATCAAGATGAATATCAACCGGCGACCTTTGTTCTTGAGGTTAACGATCCCAAGCTGGTTCACTTCTCATATCGGCGCTACCTGGAGAACAAGCTTCGTCAAGGTTTTGGTTTTCGCGGCGTTCCTGTGAAGTTGATTCTCACCAAGGCTGCCCCTAAAATCAATAAGAAGACGAATGTGACGGCACAATGATAGCTGAGTTCGTTGCTGTAGTGGCCATTGCCTATCTCCTTGGCTCCATCCCATTTGGCTTGATAATAGGCAAGCTCAAGAGCGGTGTAGATATCAGGAAACAGGGAAGTGGCAAGACTGGGGCCACTAATTTGATGAGAGTAGCAGGAACCAAGCTCGGCATTCTAGCTCTGGTTCTTGATGTGCTTAAGGCTACTGCGGCAGTCATTTTGGCCACAGCAGTCATAGGTCGTGACAGCGGAGTCTTGACCGTCGGTGGTGTGTCCATCTATTGGCAGTATGTGGCCCAAGTCGCAGCTGGAATGGGGGCGGTGGTAGGCCATAACTGGCCCATATTTGCTAAGTTTAAGGGAGGCAGGGGGGTTACTGCCTATTTCGGCACGTTGTTCGCGCTATTCTATCCCGCGGGCATATTTGGCGCCGAGGTTCTGGCTATAGCGGCATTACGCAGTCGGCACATGTCCCTTGGTTCTCTTCTGGGAGCATTAGCTGCTTGGTGCCTGATGCTGCCTCTGACTATTGTCTACAAGATGCTTCCTCCGATTTACCTAATTTATAGTTCCGTAGTCATCGCATTGATTGTCTATCAACACAGGGACAATGTAAGACGCTTAAGACAGGGCACGGAACGCCGATTATGGTGAAGAAGCGCCGAGGGCAATTCCCCAAAGTTGCCATCATAGGCAATACCTCCTGGGGCAATACTTTAGGCGCTCTGCTGAGTGACAAAGGGGCGGAAGTAAAGCTGTGGACGCGAAGCGAGACCGAGGCCGAAGAATCAAATCAAGGACGGCGCAGCTATTCGTCTACCAGCCACATCGAAGAAGCCTTGCGCGAGACTGGTCTGGTAATCTGGGCGGTCCCCTCTCAGAAGTTACGAGAGAATGTCATTCAAGCCAAAGATTATCTCGCCGGTTCGATGCTATTGATGAGCGCCGCCAAAGGATTGGAAGTAGATAGTGGCAAAAGGATGTCGGAGGTGCTGGCAGAGGAGATTGCCCCTTCTCTAGGAGGGCAAATCTGTGTTCTCTCTGGTCCTAACCTGGCTGGGGAAATTGCCCGGGGTCTCCCGGCTGCCTCGGTCATTGCCGCTCATGACATAACCCTGGCGGAAGAAGCCCGGAAGTCGATGGAGTCAGCCAAGTTCGTAATATCTAGTAGCGATGACGTTGTTGGAGTTGAATTAGGCGGGGCTCTGAAAAACGTTATAGCTCTGGGTGCAGGCATGATGGATGGGCTAGGCTTGGGTGACAATGCCAAGGGAGCCTTCATTGCCTGGGGGTGGAGTGAGGTTGTTTCGCTGGGCGTATCCCTGGGGGCCAGGGCCAGTACTTTTTATGGTCTGGCCGGTTTGGGCGACCTCATAACCACGTGCGCCAGCACTTTGAGCCGAAATCATTATGTTGGCTGCCAACTGGCTAAGGGTCGGCCTTTAGCGGAAATATCTGCCTCTATGGCACACGTTGCCGAGGGGGTTGCTACTACTGCGGCGGCCCGCCGGTTGGCGAACAACCAAGGGCTTAAATTACCCGTTATTGACCTTATCCACGGCGTTCTTTTTGAGGGTCTGCCGCCAAGCCGGGTTTTGACTGAGTTTAAGGAACTGGCAGCAAGCCAGTACTGCTCTGTGGGCTAGGCGTCTTGAGGCGGTTCAGTCCGAGGTAGTACCTTGGCCAGCTCTTCAAAAAGATGACGCTGGTTCTTATCGAGGTGTTGTGGAGTTGTCGTGACCACTCTGACGAGCAAATCTCCTCTGCCCCTGCCATCAATGTAAGGGATTCCCCTGCCTTTACAGCGGAATGTTTTCCCATTTTGAGTTCCTGGCGGTATTTTCAAATCTACCTTTCCGTCTAAGGACGGCACTCTTACCTCATCACCCAAAGCAGCTTGAGCGAAATTGATGGGCAACTCATAAAGGATATCACTGCCATCTCTGCGGAACAAACCGTGTGGCTTTACCGAGAGGGCGATATAGAGATCCCCGGGTGGGCCGCCGTATACGCCAGCGTTTCCTTCCCCGTCCATGCGCAGTCGGTATCCATCGTCCACACCGGCCGGAATAGTAACCTTTATTTTGCGCTTCGCCTTTATTCTCCCCCTCCCCTGGCATTGAGAACAAGGATTGTCTATCACAGTGCCTCTGCCTCCACAGCGAGAACAGGTGGTGGTACTGGCGTAGCGTCCAAAGATGCTTTGCTGAACTCTCCTAACCTGGCCTGTGCCGCGGCAATCAGGACATGTGTCAGGATTTGTCCCCGGTTTGCTGCCGACGCCACGGCAAGAAGGACAGAACTCAACGCGGGGAACTTCAACTTCTTTGCTGCAGCCGAATACCGCCTCCTCAAAGGAAAGCGTGAAATGGCTCTGTAAGCTGTCCCCCTTTTGGGGAACACGCTGAGCAGTTTGCCCGAAGATAGTGCCGAAACCACCCCAGAAGGACTCGAAAACATCCCCGACCCCACCGAAGCCAAAATCAGGAAAACCACCCTCGACATCTACTCTACCATAGCGGTCATACCTGTTTCTTTTCTGGGGATCTGAGAGAACCTGGTAGGCCTCGTTTATTTCCTTGAATTTCTCCTCGGCTCCTGGCTCTCTATTGCGATCAGGATGGTGTTGGAAGGCTAACTTGCGAAACGCCCTCTTGATTTCCTCATCACTGGCGTTTCGAGGCACTCCCAGCACTGCGTAATAGTCTTGTTTTATCGCCACAATCTTGAAGTATAACCCTTAAATGACGGTGCGACAACTTTTGCAGTAGAGAATAATCGGCAGCCTATCCCCCCGCCCCCGTCCCTTTCAAAGGGAAAGCGGATTGGTGGAGGAGAGGTGTAGTCCCTCCGTCCAGTCTATTCTCTCTCCTTCACAAGAGGAGTTCAATGTTCTGGGAGCTGCTATAATCATGATGCAGTGAAGCGACAGATTGTAGAGATCCTCCGTCATCGTAAGAGACAAAGAATCACCGGCGAAAACCTCAAAGCTTCGGCAGTGCTCCTACCTCTTTTCTATGACCAAGGCCAATATCACGTCCTATTCACCGAGAGGAGCGACGAGGTAGTCTTTCACAAAGGACAGGTCTGCTTCCCCGGTGGGACTCAGGAGCCATCTGATTCCAGCTTAGTCCAAACTGCGCTCAGGGAGGCTGAGGAAGAGATAGGTTTAGAGGCCAAAGACATTGAGATTCTCGGCGAGCTTGACGATATGCTGACCTTTGTCACTGACTATGTTATTTCGCCTTTTGTCGCATTCATACCATATCCGCACTCTTGGAAAACCAATGGTAGAGAAGTCAAACGAATCTTCTCTGTCCCCCTGTCATTTCTGATGGATGAAGCCAATTTCAAGCTGGATTCTTATGCCTATGAATACGAAGGGCATACCATCTGGGGGGCTACCGCCAGGATTCTAAGGCAGTTCATCGGTCTGTTGAAGTCTGAGGGTGGGGCATGATGATTGTCGTTTCTTCTCTCTTATAGCCGTCTGTCTCGCGTCCTCTAGTTCTTACTGAGCACCACTCTCGGCTTTGCCAAACATTAGAAGAAAGATAAAGAATTTTGTGATACTTATTAAAAGGATTTGACGGAAAGGTTAAATGATCCTATAATTGCAGCGGAAATTGTAGACATGGCAAACAAGGATTACTACCAGATTTTAGGCGTAAGTAGGAGTGCTTCGGAAAAGGAAATCAAGCAGGCCTACCGACGTCTGGCTCGCAAACATCATCCTGACGTCAACCCGGGCGACAAGTCCGCTGAGG
>CAYGWI010000005.1:0-10859 GCA_964353715.1 uncultured Dehalococcoidales bacterium
TCGAAGACGCTCACGCCGATGACTGCTATGAAGATTGGATGGCTGAAAATGACGTAGTAGGACTCCATTATGATGGGTGGTTCGATTGTGATGAATGGCCCTATCTACAGGCGCAGGGACCGGTTGTAATTCCTGAGGGAGTCGACCCACTCTTTTACCTGTTCTACACCATGAACCAGATAGGAGACTTCTTTGCCTCGGATGACTATGACGGAGACTCCGACACTCGTCCGGGGCTCTGGATGGCTCAGGTATATGAGGACCTTGGCATGAATTCGATTACCACGCCGTTGACCGCAGAGCAGCTGGAGAACAATGATTCGACGCTTGGCGTTGATAATGATAACAACGGTGACGGTGACCTGGGGGTGATTCGCCATTATTGCTATCTCTATTCCATGCGCGCAACGGCAACTTTGCTCCAGCTCTTCCAAGACACGGCCGACAGCCACTCCTTTTTGACGGTTGTTATCGATCATGTGGTGGCCAAGGATATCCACGATGAGGCTCTAGCTCCCCCTGACTGTTATGCAGATTTCTTTGTCGAGGTCTGCATTAATGGTGCCTGGTACAGGAACGAGGGCGATCAAATCGTTGATAAGGACGGTATCAGTCCCCACTGGGCATTTGGACGAGACGTTGGACTGAGTGGCTCTATTCCCATTCGCATCCTACTATGGGACGAGGATGAAGAGGGCTCGCCTGCAGGCGATGATGACCTATCTGACATCGACCCGCAGACACCAGAAGGTGAGCGTCAGCTGAATTTCTGGGTGGACCTTGCCACCGGGGCAATATCAGGAGAAGATGTTTCTGGCACCTGTGGAACCCAGCTAGTGGTGGAGGGAGAATGTGAAACGGACAACGACGAATCTATAATGACGTTCACTGTGATACTGCCCAATATTCCTCCAACAGCACATGCCGGAGAGGACCAAACGGTTAATGAGGGTGATCTGGTGACATTGACCGGATCCTTCACAGATCCCAACACAGACGACTCTTGGACATACTTATGGCATATGGTGAACAGCACCAACGGCCAGGTTATCCCCGACTCCTCCGGCTCGGCCATGCCCGAACCCTCCACTCAGCCATTTAGCTTTGTACCCTGTGACAATGGCGTCTACACCTTCAGCTTCGCTGTGACGGACAGCTACGGTGCCTCCGACGGCGAGGAGGTAGTGGTCACAGCGTTAAACGTGCCGCCGGTGGTTAGTGCTCCCAACATCTCCAACCAGGAGAACTCTGAGTTCATATTGCCTGCGGTCCACAACACCTCTTTCCAAGGCACGTTCACCGATGCTGGCACGTGTGACACCCACACCGCTGTCTGGGCCTGGGGAGACGGCACCACATCTAATGGCAATGTTACTGAAACAAACGGTTCGGGGAGCGTCACCAATTCACATATCTACTCCCAGCCAGGAGACTACACAGTCACATTAACGGTCACAGATGACGACGGAGGCACTGACTCCGAAACGATGATCGATCAAGTCCATGTGGCCGACGTGGATGAAGCTCTGGATATCTTCAACCAGTATATACAGGGCCTCAGTAAAAGCATGTTCAAAGATAAGGCTGATCAGCGTAAGAAAGCCTATAACAACATGTTCTCAGCACTACAAGACATGTGGGATGACCAGGAATACCAGGGGATGATAAGCTCCATGAACTCAAATATACGAACCACGTTTGACGGTTTGGTCGGAGGCAGAACCAAGGACGATTGGATAAAACAGGACCTGGCAACTCAAACAGAACTCTGCCAGAAGGTAGACGACATCACAGCTTATCTCACGTACCTTTTGTGTCCATGACATAAAGATACCAGGGGAAAGAGCGGTGGGGGGTGACATCGCCTCCCGCCCGCTTACCTCTGAACATTACTACGACGACATAATTCCCGACTTCTTCATGGATAACGAAAGGGGTTAATATCTGGGCACGTCTATAGCCTCGACGACGAGGCCACTGCAACTGACTCCTAGGCAGATTGTCATAAAGCCCCATACTGATAGCCGACAGCTGATAGCTATCAGCTCAGTTGATGCCGCAGTCAGAATAGGCCCCACGCAAATCAAGCTGGACACCAGGCTCCTGGGGGATAAATGGAAAGTGGTCCTCGAGGAGATACTGAGATCTAATTGCAGCTGAACCACTGGTCATCCCGAGCCGCAAGCGGGCAAATCTTTAATACCACCCGCAGGTGAAGTCTGCCTTTCACAAGCCGGTCACCTCTGCATCCCCGGAACTACATAGGCTCTTTCAGGCCTGGTTCTCCACAGCTTCCACTCACCATGACTGGCACTGTTTTCAGGTCTCAACACTGTAGAGGTATCTTACGCCGCTATCAATGACACAATAAGTGTGTCGCCCCTCTGCCACCTGGTGGAGCACGGGCTTTATCAAGTCGTCGGCGATTCTTGCCAAATCATCCAGTGAATTCAGGGGTACAACTATCTCAGTTGGTTTCACCTCAGGCAGTTTCTCAACGTCCACCATTATCTGCTTGTACTTCTTTCCAGCCCGGGCAACCTGGGCGGCACCAGCACTAACCACTGCTAATCTAAGTTGGCTTTGGCTCCAGCAGAAATAACCCAGAGCCAGCAAGGCTACGACCAGACCAATAACCCAGGGTGTTCTCGAGCGACTTTGCTGCGAAGCTCCGGGTGTGGCAGCCCCGCCAATGGTACCCGATTGGGTGCGGGATAGCTCTCTATCAAAAATGAGCGTATTTTCCTCCAGCGTAGCTCCTAAGGTCTGAGTAAAGACCTCGTCTATCGTGCCCACATCGGTCTGGGCGACGGTGCGGACACTGGCCGTAAGCGTTATGTTGTGGGAAGTCCCTGGCACACCTGTCTCCTCTCCAATGGCATCAATCACCTTGATGAAGTATTCTATATCTATGGAGAAGGGTACCGTGAAGCTGCCTTGCCTGCTCGTCGCTGGCACCAGGACAAGGCTCTTGCTCCACTTTCCGGGGTTCTCTATCGTGGCGGTGATCTCCACTTCTTGTGACTGCGCGCTTACCGGTCTATCACAGAGAAACCGATAAGAAAAACCTGCCTCGATATGGTCAACTATCTTGGGAAAATATACCAGTCCCGGGCCTACGGTCTGGGTCGGCGCCGGAGGTTCTGCCACGGGAAGTTTCTCCGAGGTGAGCACAGCTGTCTCATAGAGCTTGTTTGACTTGAGAGACACCTCGTAGCCAAAGCGGCCTCTCGCTTCATACCTGGTTTCCTCTCTGTAACCCTCTTTGCTATCCTCAAGATCGCCTTTCAGTTCTAGTTTCTTAGCGGTGAGTACGGTGGGAAGCTCATAGCTGAATTCGTCCTCGATGGTCTGGCCCAGAGCAGTCTCGGCGGTGGTAGTGACCACAGCTCTGATAATGAATTGTCTCTCGCGGCCGACGATTCCTATTTCATTCTCAATATCGTCGAATACGGTGTCAAGGTCGCTCAGATCCAGGGGGAAGTCCACGCTGAAGTTTGTGGCCCCATGGGTCTCTTCCAATTGTGTCATTTCCTTCTGCCACACGTCAGGGTTTCTGGCGATTATGGACACCACTATACTATTGGTAACACTGGATAATAATTGACTGCAGCTAAAATTGTAGCTGAAAGAGAGGTTGATCTCTCTCATGATGTCCCTGAAGAACACCATGGGCACCTCTTCCTCCTCTTCTTCTTCAGTCAGTATGACGTCACCGTAAAGCATGCTGGGCCTGAGGTAAACCGAATAGTCAAGATGTCCCCTGTGCTCGTATTTCGCAGTTGGTGCTTCCTCGGTGGGCGCCGCCGCCAAATAGGCCAGCCCGGTTATTGATACCACCAACAAAGCACCGGCGAGGGCGAAACAGGTTGTTCTTAGCTTTCTTGACCTGACAAATGCCTTCCAGACTTTCATCAGCTTTGCCCTCCTATTCTAAAGAGTCAGAAACCAAAGTGTCAATCGTTGTTCCTGCAGTTGCCATGAGCAAATCCAGATGTCAACTAGAACTCGCATACCCAAATACCTGCATCGTTCCTCTTTTGATGTGAGCTCCGTAGCCTCACATTGTCCGCAGCTATCCGGTAAAGAATTGCTTGATCGCTATGGCTGCCCAGCCCACCTTGGGGACGTTGAAAATCACTTTGCCTACCACGTTGTCGGAGAGAACAGGTTCGGGATCCGGTGCGCTGTTATCATCGCCCTTGGTCACAAACACCGTGTTACCTTCTACTTCTTGAACCTCGACCACCCGGTGCACTGTGGCAATCCCTTCCGCTTCCCGGAACTGGATGATGTCCCCTGGCTCGATATCCTCAACCGGCACCTTGACCACAATGACCACATCACCGACGTCTAGGGCTGGTCGCATGCTCCCGCTGATTACCACGACGGGTTGCACCGGAAACAGCCCGACAGCAAACCAGATTATCCCTACCGCAACAATTGTGGTGACAATCCAGCCGGCCAGAGAGCCTTCACTTGCCCGTCTTGCCCGCCTGTGCCCGGGCCTGGAGATGCGGAGGGTATTTGCCACCATCAGTCCGACGATGGGCACCGCCACGCCGATAAGCCCTTTGAATGCCCAGGGCAGGTTGGGGAGGATGGGGCAGAACCACCAGAACGCCTGGAGTGTCCCACGGTAGGCGATGGCAGCCACCGGTCCTCCCAGCAGGGCCAGGAACGACGCCAGAAGGTTCTCTGCCAGCAATGGCAGGATAGTTGAGTTTATGTAGGTAACGGACGCAATTTCTGCCTTGAGACCGGTGATGCGGGCTAACGGGATGGACAGCAGGGTATAGAGCACGGCCGCGAAGGCAATTGCCAGCACAGTGCGCTTCCTGCCCAGGCGATTGATGAGCCAGGCCCGGCTGAATTCCATGCCCACAAGCATTGAGCCGACAAGGACCACATTAGTCACGATACCTGTCGGAGTGAAGGAATAGGGGCTCTTGCCGAAGCTGGAGAATAGTCCGCCAATGACGTACAGCACTGCCTGGAAGCCCCCGACAGCCAGCGCCAGTCGGATGATGGTAGCCTTGAGCCTCAATCCACCGGCAGACCTGTACCTGGGCAGGGCCAGTATTGCCCAGGCCAAGAGGCCCCAGAGTATCGGCTGAATGACATAGGTCCTGGCGAACGAGTTGATGGGAATATCGGGCAGTATCAAGTTTATCAGGCAGTATATAACCGCAAGCAAGCCAAAAACGAGCCACCAGTTGTATCTCGGGTTGTCTCTAAGACTTATGTCCATAAACTAGCCCATTCTGGAGGAGAGACTGAATTCCTGTCAAGCTGCCCGGTTCTTCTCTGCGTCATTGCTAGGGCTCTCTTCTCTGTCATTGCGAGGTGCGTAGCGCCGAAGCAATCTCGTTGGAAAGGCAATCAGGTTGTCTGGGCTCCGCCTGTGATTGCCAGCTCGGTCATTCGAACCAGCAGACAACGGCGTGGGCAACTACATAGATGTTTCCGGAAAGACCGGTCACCGTGTAACTGTCTGTCGACACATTATTCAGGGCATCATGTATATACGGGTACTGGCCGGGGGCAACTGTTTCTTTGCCTTTCTTGTCTCTGGGCAGACGGTTGTTGCCCACATATAGATGTGTTGCTGTCATCGAGTTACCTTCGTATAGCTGGTAAGTAACCACTGCGGTTGACCCGTTGTAGTTGATAGTGACCTGCCCCACGAGCCTGCCCTTTGAGGTATCACAGTCGGCAGCACCTGCCCAGAGCTGGAATTCGTAATAGCCCGGCGCCAGAGGGCCATTCGTCCAGCCCCACTTGGTGAAGCCCAGGTTGAGGAAGCAAGTGGCATAATCAGCGTGGTAAGCATAGGCTGTGCCGCAGGTTATCACCCGGCATTCGGTGGCGATGGAGACCCTGAACGTGTAGACTGCGTTCTGAGCAGCCGGTTGCTCGACATGGATGTGCACGGCGCCGACCGCCTCCCCATCCTGTGGTATCGGCTGCCCTTCATATATTCCGCTGATGCTCACGGCGAGCGCGTCTGGATTCGGGTTGTCAATAGCGATATCTGTGATGGTTCCCAGTCCTGAATCGGGGCACTTCAGGGCAAAGAAGACGGTCGGGTAATAGGACGGATAGCCATTTTCTACCAGCACTGTAATTTGCTGCTGGTCTTCCGATATCCAGGCTGTGGTCCGTGCCACATCCTTATCGTACCTGGCACAGGCAACGCCCATAGTCTGCGGTTCCGAGGGGTCATCGCTGCTCTGGGCGCCCCATCTATCGTAATTCGTACCACCGCCATCATCCCCGGGGTCGATAATCCCGTAGGGACTTATGTTGTCCTGGGAGCCGTCGTCGTTGGAAACGACCCAGGTAAAGGGGTCGCAGCAACAGGGCACCGGGGCTGCGTTCTGCGGGCCGCCCTGCATTCTGGCATATGTAATGCCCAGGCTGCCGAGGGCGACCACTCCCACCAGGGCGATAAGAAGCCACCTGCTAATCCTGATTTGCCTCTTCAGTCCCTTAAATCTCGCCACGTTTCCTGTCCTGCTATCAATCTCTCTTTACGCTACATACATGTTCCACTGGACAAATGAGAAAACAACTTCAAAGGAGCACGACGCGATGCAGCCCTCGAGCACGAGAACCCTGACCGTTCCGGAAACGCTATCAGGATGGACGCCCGACTGTTCTATCTGTGTGCCTTCCGCCACTCCCAGCACAGACACCTCTACCCCGGCGGGCACGCCCGATATGTCAATGCTCTGTATCTTTACCGGTATTGTTCCTGTGTTAGTTATGGTGAAACCGCACGTATGGACGCCTGCCTGTGCATTGGTAAGGGTAACGACCAGGGTATGAGCGGGGCCGACAGAGCAGCTAATCTGAGGGTCCGAGCACGCACCCGGGCTCAGCACGACCTCGACATAACCCAACTCCGCCGTTCCATCAATGGTCAGTTCGTCCGTCCAGGCGGCGTAACCGACGCCTGTCAGGCACAGGGCCAGGAGCAGCGCTATGGACAACATTCCCAGCCGGGAAAACCTGTTTCTTTTCCCTCTCATTTCACTTACGCTCACACATAGATTTCATCACGCCAAGACAGCCTTCTTATTCTTTCTCCTTCCCAGGGGACGGGACAAAGACTATTGTATGCCTTTGCCTCCTCCCCTGCCAAGGAGAGGGGGTGGGGGTTAGCCACCCCCTTCTCGTTTTGCTGCCATAATATGCCCTGTTACGTCACCAGGATTGGGTGTATGGACTCGTTGTATTGGACAGCCTCCAGGATAATCTGGAACCTCAGTGTCGCACCCTGCGGGGCGGGCTGCATGATATGAACCCAGAAGCTGATCTCGCCGCTGTCATCACCCGGGTGGAGCTGCGAGCCGATGTGATTGCCCCACGAGAACTCGATGTCGGGGTAACCATCCCCGTCCAGGTCAAGCTCCATGGTAGGGTATCTTCCGGGCTGAATCCAGTCTATGATCCACTCCCCGTACTCACTTCGTATGATGACCCGCTCAAAGTGCAGCGGTATCGTACCGCAGTTGCGGGCATAGACGCTCACCGCTACAAAGTAGCAGGGATAAACGTTGCCCATGGTCAGCTCTATCGTGTGGGAGTCCAGTATCACAGCGTCTGTGTAGCCGACATCCTTACCTGAATACCAGCTGTAAGGAGGTGGCCCTACAAACCCGGGACGGCAGTTGCGGTCGATGACAACGTTGGGCGGTCCGGGGTCCGTGGTCGAGACATCGGTCCACTCCCAGCAGAGAGACCCGGTCGAAACTAAACCGTCTATATACAGAGAGTCCCACCACAGGGAGTAGCCCATACCCATAGCACCCAGAGCCAGGACCAGGGCTAAGCAAATCAAACCAATCTTTTTCATCTTATTTCCCCCTCATTGCCTCCTTTCCGTAGGTTAATCGGGGGACGTGCGGTGGCCAAAGCCTCCGCACAGTCCTGGCTACTAGTCAATCCAAGATTCGTTGTACTGGAAATAGTTAAGCGTGATTCCGAACCTGTAGGTGGTGTCCTGTAGGGCATCATTGTCCAGGTGTACGGTCAGCATACCGTACATGATATCGCCTTGATGGAGCTGAACCTGCGACCAGTCAATGGGGATGCCAGCCATGTCCGTGAAGGTCAGGGTGGCCCCCGCCGGCAGATCTCCAACGATGAACGGCTCCGCGAAGTGGATGGGCACGCTGCCGGTACAGTGAATGTCCCACTCGACGGTGTAGGTAACGCATGGATAGGCGTTATAGATATCTATCCACATACCATTAGGCGGCATCAAGTAAGCATCTACCCAGCTTACATCCTTCCGCTCATTGTCATAATAGTCCTCGATGCTCCATTCAGCACCGATGCTACCGGTCTGGACAATACCATCGATATACAACCAGTCCCACCACAGGGCACCGGCCACGCCGAAGGCGCCCAGAGCCATGACTACTACCAAACATATAAGTCCTATTTTTTTCATTCTTTATTTTCCTCCTCTTTCTTTTCAAAGGTTCTCATTAATCATCCCACCTCATCTCTAATTTAAGGTGTGCCTTACCGCGCTCACCATGTAGTACGACCCCTCAGGGTCGTGCACGAGACTAACCCGCCTGCCAAGCCCTGGCGGGCAGGAGCCTCGCACTTGGGAAAAGATTGGGCGGGGACAAGCCCCTCCCCTACGAAAGCTATATTTCCGAGTTCAGCAACTTGCCGAGAACATACGGTTTAGTTAGACTGGCCCACACATCCTCCCGACCAACTATGCCCTTTGGCTCCACCCTGGTCACTTGAGACAAATGACTGAAAAGGCAAGAAATTTGGAGGAAAAGTTAAGTCTGGTATATTGACTTTCTGTGAGGATAGAAGTTAGAATTTGGCTTTCTGGCTTTGTGGGCCTTTCCCTCTTGTCGTTCTTCTGTGACAGGGAGGAAGGTTGAGGGGCTTGAGGGCGGTAAGCAACTCAAGTTCGAGCATAAGCATCGACAAGCCTTAATTATTCGCATGCGTTGTGCGCGGGATAAGACAATTCTGGAGATTCGTATGTAGGTTATTGATAGTCAGATTCAGGATGGGGCGATGACCTGTAGCCTGTAACTGGTCACCTGGGCTACAAAGAGCCAATAGTGAAACCGACTTCTGTGGAAGTCGGTTTTTTGTTTTATTAACGCCAGTGAGGAGGTGATAAATTCAGAGAGCAAACAGAAAGCAGAACCATATCAGAATACAAGACACGAATACAAGAAAGGAGTGCATATTATGAGAATTCGAAAATACATCAAGAAACCCAGCGGGTGGCCTGTCATAAGCATAGCGCTGGTCATGGCTCTGGCGATGGTTCTGGGCGCTGCGACAGCAGTTGCAGTTGGCCCCCGTCCTTGTCCAGACGCAACTGACCCTCCAGCCTCAGACGCCATTAATGTAACCAATATTGTCGCAAAGTTTGCATCAGCTATGGGAAATGACACGACGCCCGCTGATCTAAACACCTGGAACCCTCAACCATTACCCGGAGATTCGGGCGGAGTGCTGTGGGACTATTTCCCAAGCGATCAAGCCAGCGGCACAGGTGTCTTTAATACATATCTGGCTGTTCAGGCGCCCGGAAATGATCCACTTCATGAGCGCGGCTACAATACAGCGCTTAAACCTGCTAAGTGTAACGAATACGATGAGGGTGACTCAAAAACGAGTGCCTTACCACTTAGTGCCGTGCCAATAGTCACGATTAATGGGACACAGTACCGGGAGTTTGCTTGTGACATCAATGAAGTATCCGGGGTCCCAGATCAATATGTCAGCCTGGAAGTGCTTCAAATCTGGCAGAGTAATTCCAGCAATCTGTGTGGCGCATATGATATGTCGCCAAACTACAAATTTACACCAGCACAACGTTTGGTCTATGACCTCGACTGCGCGAAAGACTACACGTTGATCATGGACTACGGTGTGAATACCGGTAGCGGCAAGCCGGACTACAAAGTATTCATTCCGAATGCATGGTTTGACCAAGCGTTAGCTTATGTAGTCATGGTTGTCGATCATGGCAACCTGGAGTTCGTGAATTACATTAAAAACGATCCATATCCATATATGGGATATGGTTGTTCGGATGGTTTTGAAGAGTGGGGTGTCAGGATCGTTGACTGTACCGACCTGACTATCGACAAGACGGCAACGCCAGGCCCCGTTTGCCCGGGTGCTGAAATCGTCTACACAATTACAGTGACAAACAACGGTCCTGTAGCGGCAGACAGTGCCAGCGTCGTTGATACCCTGCCTGACGGAGTGACCGTAACAGGCCTCGAAGTTGATGGTACCCCGTCGGCCAACTATTCGATTGTCGGCACTACGTTCACTTACCCGGCCAGCGGAGGTTTTTCGCTCGTGGTGGATGCATCCATCACACTGGAGATATTTGCCACAGCACCAACCGGTGTGTGCAACGCAACCATAGAGGACAGCGTTACAGTGTATGCTATCACTCCCTATGATTGCGATATGACAAATAACACTGATACCGCAAGCACGCTGGTGCAGGACATTTCCGCGCCGGTGCTAGACGATCTTCCGAGTGGTGGAGATTTGGGCTGCAACCCGACACTGCCGGTCTGCGACACTGGTGTGACGGCCAGCGACAACTGTGATGGTGACATTTCAGGTGATGTGGTCTGCACGCCGGGCTTGATTACTGATGTCGGTATCTGCGGCAAGCAGCAGATCTTCAACTACTATGTAGAGGATGAATGCGGCAACTCTGATTCCGATGATGTAACCTACACGTGGAAGGAAGACACCACTGATCCGGTGCTAGCCGACCTTCCGGGTGGTGGAGATTTGGGCTGCAACCCGACACTGCCGGTCTGCGACACTGGTGTGAC
>CAYGWI010000005.1:10959-23909 GCA_964353715.1 uncultured Dehalococcoidales bacterium
GTAGAGGATGAATGCGGCAACTCTGATTCCGATGATGTAACCTACACGTGGAAGGTAGACCTGACTGCGCCGGTGCTGCCCACGCTGCCGCCTGGTGGTGATCTGGGCTGCACGAACACAACTCCGACCTGCGTTGTTGGTCTGAATGCCACTGATAACTGCGATGGTCTAGTGTCTGTGATCTGCACGGCAGGTAACGTCACGGGCACAACCTGCAACTGGACCCAGACCTTCACTTATTACGCAGAGGACTCTTGTGGTAACAACGTTTCGGCCAATGTAACCTACACCTGGAAAAACCCCGAGTGCTGTGTGACCTGCGAGACCGCAAGTGCTGCTGAGTCAGTTGGCGTACACCGCTTCCCGGGCGCCTCCAGCTGGTTCACTTACATTCATTACCTCAAGAACAGTGGCACTGCAGCTTCACCTGTGACGTATCCTATCTTCACCGGCCAAACTCACCTCTCTGGCACACTGTACGTCTATAATAATGCCACTACGCTCTTTGTAAAATATTCCACCACGGGAGCGGAACCCGGTTGTGTGGGGTACTTCAACGCGTATCATCTACAGGCTGAGGATACGTATACTGGTCTTAAAAATGCCATCGTAAGGAATCGTAACCCGATACCTGGTAGGTGCGAGTACAAGGGCAGTCTGAGTAATGTGCCCGAGACTGACTGGATAACGGCTGACATCACTGGATATAGCGGAGACATTTTCATCTTTGCCCATGCCATAGCGTGTATGTCTTGTCCGTAGGCCACGAACTCACAACTTGAGAGCCGTATAGGCAAAGGACCCCCCGGAATATTGGTTGTCCGGGGGGTCCTCTTTTCAGCAGGCTAATGCAGATCTTGATCGATTGTGTCTTTCTTCTTCCCGGCCAGCTATGCCCTTTAGCTCCACCCTAGTCACTTGCGACAGAGGACTGAGCGAGGTACTGTTTCACGAAGGTTATGACATCCGTAGATGTCGGGTCGACTTCGTTTAGCATCGACAGATAGAAGCTAGCATAATCGCCCAGGAGGACTAGACTCAGCATCTGGGCCAGGGCGCTTTGCCCTCTGGCTTCTACGAATTCATGAGCGATTCCTGCCTTGGCCAGTAACTTGGATGTAACGTCGTAGCGGAGCAGGTTCCGGGGATTGAGGGAGGAGGAACGCAGCATAAATACGAGTATCCTTTCCTTTGCCTCGAGCGGGAATTCGTAGCCGACTACGGCATTGTGATTGAGTTCGGGGAAGCTTTCAAAAAAAGCCCAGGCCTTGCTGTTCTCGTTGAATTCCCCCTTCCAGCGCTGAGCTACCTCTGAGAGTATCTCGGCTCCATAGATGACCGCTACATGTCCCCACAATTTGTTTGCTAGCTGCTTGGCGGGATTGGAGGCAAGAGGCTTGCTCTCAATGAAGTCTCCGGACAGCTTCTTTAGTAGGTCTACTGCCTCCTGCAGATCCGCTGTCTTCTCTCCAAGCAGACCAAGCTTCTGAAAGATACCCATCAGGGGAACGAGACTATGGGGGAGGGCAGCCCTGGGAGGCGCCTGGTAGTCGATAACGTAAGCAGGAATGCCTTCCTTTTCGGCCAAATCCTTAAGTTTGCCGCCTGAGGTGATGACCAGCTTTTTGGACCGAGTTCCCAGCGATTTAGTGAATGCAGATAGTGTTTCTTCGGTGTTTCCTGAATAGCTTGAAGCGATGACGAGGGTGCTCTCGTCAACGAATGCCGGCAAGCCATAGTCCCGGTGTACCCAGACTGGCACTTTGCTTTCGCCCAAGGCCAGCCGGCGCACAAAATCGCCGCCGATAGCTGAGCCACCCATCCCCAGGATAACGACGCTGGATATTCTGGCATAGTCGCGGGGGAGCTCGAATTTCAGGACTTTCTGCCAGGCTTTCTGGCATTGCTCAGGGAACCCGTGCAGGTGCCCGAGCATTCCTGACTTATCGAATTGCCGGTAGACTGAGGGATTATCTAAATCAACCATGGTCCGCCATTGATATGTTGTTATCCATGCCCTAATCGGCCAAGCTATGGTTCCTATCTAGAAGAATACTCCAATTAGGTCATTCAGGCAACTCGAATTGTCATTACGAGCGACCTGCCCGCCAGGGCCTGGCTCGCCTGCCGGAGTCGTACGGCGAGCAGGCAGGCGGGAGCGTGGCAATCTCTATCCCCAGCAACTCCGCAAGATTGCTTCGTCACTTCCGTTCCTCGCAATGACAAAAAAAGAGTGTCATTAATCATATGAACGAGTACATATCATTGACATCTGGATGAATCGACGTTAACCTTATTGGACCGAGCAGAAAGTCCTTTGGTGCGAGATGGCAGTGAGCGGAGATAAGAAGAGAGTGCTTATCCTGGGCGCAGGCGCAGCGGGGATCGGCACTGCATTGGAATTCAAGAAATCCGCCACCAGTGTGCCGGGGCTGGAGGTAGCACTGGTAGACCAGCGTGACTATCATTCTCCCTTGCCCTTCATATGGCAGGTGGTCAGCGGGAGCGTTGAGCCCGGTCATATCTCTTTCCCATTGCATGCTCTGCTGAAACAGAAGACTGCCGTGGAACCAAGTAGATTCAAGCAGGGCCGGGTGCAGGGCATAGATGTGGGGAGGAAGGTGGTCAGCACCGATGATGGAGAGCTGGCGTGGGACTATCTGGTAGTGGCTTTGGGCAGCACCACCAATTTCTTTGGAATGGCCGATGCCGAAGAGAATTCTCTGGTCTTGAAGTCTGTGAGGGATGCCGTGAGCATCCATAACCGCATTCTGGACAACTACGAGGCGGCATTGCGGGAAGGAGATGAGCAACGCCGGCGTGAGCTACTTACCTTTGTGGTGGTGGGAGGCGGACCCAGTGGAATAGAACTGGTGGCGGCTATTCAAGACTTCGTGCGCAAGACTTTGATAAGAAAATACCCTGCACTGACCCCTCAGGTTCGGGTGCTCCTGGTCGAGGCACAGGACGCGCTCTTATCCGGCATGAAGGCTAAAATGTCGGAACTGGCTATCGACCGGCTGCGCTCTCGAGGAATTGAGGTCCTGCTGAAAACACGTATTACTAAGGTCTGGTCAGGCGGTATCCAGACTGCTGATGGACAGACCATACCGACTCGCACCGTTGTTTGGGTAGCAGGGGTGAAGCCTGTGGCAGTTGTTGAATCGCTGCCGTTCAACAAGGCCAGGGGCGGACGTATCATTGTCAATCAGCATATGGAAGTCCCCGAGTCACCTGGTGTCTACATACTCGGAGATTGCGCCTACTTGTTGCAGGAGCATGGCTCGACGCCCTATCCACCGACGCAACAAGTAGCTCAACGACAGGGGCCGGCCTGTGCCAGGAACATCATTCGTGCCATACAGGGTAAGGAACAGCGTCCCTTCCATTATAAATTCAAGGGCCAGGTGATATACGTGGGCAGGAATCTGGTGTTGGCTCAGTTAGGGGACCGTGTCTTCGATGGTTTTGCCGCCGCGATGGTGCGGCGACTATATTATCTGTGGATATTTGTCTCATATCTCGGGCTACTGACGGAATACAGGAGAAAGCTGGGTGCCGTTCGTGATTGGATCCCTGCCTACTTCTACCATCGCAATACAGCTCACCTCGAGTGAGTGGCATAGACGGAGTGAAGTTCAGAGGCAGGCACGGATGTCCATGGCATCTCTGCGATGTACATTGGCCATTGCTAGAGCGCTGTCTGTTTGACTACCCTCGGCCACACCTGCTAGACTGCCGAAGCATTCTAGTATGAGCGAGTCAAAGGAGGCGAAATGACAGATCCAAGAGTAGAGACTGTAGCTAGGATTCTTGTCGATTATTCTGTAAAGGTGAAACCAAACCAGCTGGTGCGGATCACGGGTGCCCCTGAGGGTGCGCCGTTGATTCTGGCTGTATATCAGAAGGTGCTGGAACGCGGTGCTCATCCCTTTCTCCAGCTTGAACTGGATGAGGCAGAAGAGCTTTTCTATCGATACGCCAGCGATACCCAGCTTGACTACGTTCCCCCGTTTAGGAAGGACGTCATCGAACAGATTGATGCAGCCGTCGGGATCTGGACAGACGTGAACACCAAGCAGCTCTCCAGTACTGATCCTGCCAAACAGTCGCGCCGGGCGACGGCGCTGCGTCCCCTGTCCGACCGATTTCTCGACCGTGCGGCCAAGAAGGAGTTGCACTGGACGGGGACTATCTACCCGACCCAGGCTTTCGCTCAGGACGCGGAGATGTCGCTTCGTGAGTTCGAGGATTTCGTTTATAGCGGCTGCCTGGTTCACGAGCCTGACCCGATCAAGGCCTGGAAGAAGATCTCGAAAGAGCAACAACGCATCGTTGATTGGCTGAACAAAGCCAAGCAGATCCACGTAGTCGGCGCGGATACCGACCTCAAGCTCAAAGTTGCCAGCCGGAAGTGGATAAACTGCGACGGGCACGAGAACTTCCCAGATGGAGAGATATTCACAGGGCCCATCGAAGACAGCCTGAACGGACATATCACATACACCTATCCGGCTTGCGCTTATGGGCGAGAGGCGGAGGACGTCCGACTCAAGTTCGAGGACGGGAAAGTCGTCAAGGCTACGGCGGCTAAGAATGAGGAGTTCCTGTTGAAGATGCTGAAGACCGATAAGGGGGCACGCTATGTGGGAGAGTTCGCCTTCGGCACCAATTACGGGATCCAGCGGTTCACCAAGAACACCCTCTTCGACGAGAAGATTGGCGGCACCATCCACCTAGCTCTGGGGAAGGGTTATCCCGAGTCAGGGAGCAAGAACCAATCCGCCATCCACTGGGATATGGTCTGCGACCTCCGCAAAGGCGGAGAAGTGCGTGTAGATGGGACTCTGTTCCTCAAGGACGGGAAGATTCTGATCTAGGGCAAAAGGTCTCGTTGCAACCTTTGGGATGGGCTGTCCCTGCGCTCTGATTGTGTCTGTGCATGGTGCCCTGCTACGGTAGAGAGCCTGCCGTCGCAAGCGCCTGGCTACGCGGCGATTGTCCTACTTGTCTGTCTCTACCCAGAGCGTCTCTCCATCGGTAACAAACTCGATGGTGCCATCCCAGTCTGTGCGATAAACATTGTCCTCGCCCAGTCTGCCAGTCAGTCTATCCGTGACCTCTTGGTCAGGGTGGCCAAAAGTGTTATTCGCCCCCGCGGAGACTATCGCCACTTCAGGGGCAACTGCGGCCAGAAACTGTGAGGTGGTGGATGTCTCGCTGCCATGGTGGGCGACCTTCAGCACAGTGCTTTTCAGGTTGGCCCGCTGTCCGATAAGCTCGAATTCAGTTTCCCCTCTGATGTCAGCAGTAAACAGGAAGCTAACCTGGCCCCAGCTCAGCCTCAGCACTGCGCCGTTGTTGTCCACATCGTCACTCGTCCCCTCCCATAATCTCTCCGGCGGATTCAGCACCTCAATCTTGATTCCGTTGCCCAGGTCAATCTCCTGTCCAGACCGGGCTATGCTATACTCGATTTCCTTATCTTCGATAAGCCTGAGCCATTCCTGATAGATAGCTGAGTCATAAGGTACTCCAGTGTCAAGCACCCGCCTGACCTTGTACCTCTGAAGAACATCTATCAGGCCTGTGACGTGGTCGGCGTGGGGTTGAGTGCAGACCACGAGGTCTATCGTCCTGTCCCAGAAGGGAAGCCTCTCGCTGAGTTCCAGATTGATTCTATGGGAGTCAGGACCGCCATCAATGAGTATGTCCTGTCCGTTGGGCGTCTGAATCAAGATGGCATCTCCTTGTCCGACATCGAGAAAGCTGACATGGAGCTTGCCATCGGCCTGGGTCAGAGCCATAGACCACAGCAGGAGGGCAACTATCAAAAGGGGAAGGACAAGCCATTTCGGAGAAAAACCGAGGCGGGGCTTAGGAATATCTTGGGCGGCCCTCTTTATTCCTGAAAGCAACCTGGATGACAAATCGGCCAACTGTTTTCGGCGGTTGAGGAATGCTATGACCCCGGCCAATATAGCATAGTATCCCAGGACTTGCCAGGTGGAGACAGTAGCTACCCGTAACGAAGCGTAGGGCAGGGCATCAAAGCCCTGAACCAGGAGAACGAGATAACTGAGAAAAAGCCAGGCCAGCCAGCCCAGTACTTGAGCGGCAAGTGAAGCAAGGAGTCCCACGAAGGCGACCAACGCCGACGTGACTATCATGAATGGCAAGGCAGGGAGAGAGAGAAAGGTTGCCGGCAGGCCGACCAGAGAGACTATACCAAAGTTGTAGGCTATGAGTGGCGCAACTGCCACGATAGCTGCCAGACTTGCGGCGAAGCCGTCGGTTACTATGCTGGCTGCGGGCACAATCTTCTCCCTGTTCTTGAACAACAGAGCAACGCCTTTCCTTCCCCAGGTCTGAAAGTAGGGATAAAAGAGAATAAGCCCGGCCATGGCCAAAAAGCTGAGCTGAAAAGAGACGCTCCACAATAGCTGAGGCTGGATTCCCACCATCACCGCGGCGCCAAAAGCCAGGGCAATGATGGCGCTTCCCTGCCTACCCAGGTATACAGCTATTAGAAACAGGCTTCCCATGATTGCCGCTCGAATTACCGGCGGATTCATCCCGGCGAGCAGGGTATAGAGCCAGGTAAACGCGAGGGCCAACCAGATGTATAGGGAGCGCTGCCGGCCAAAGACCAGGATGCCCAGGCTGAGGAACATGGCAATGACGATGCTGATGTTCAAGCCTGAGATGGCTAATATATGTGCTGTTCCCGTCCTGGAAAAGGCGTCGTTGAGAGAATCAGGTATGTTGCCTCTCAGTCCCAGCAGAATACCCTGAGCCAACGACCCTTGTGGCTCGGGCAAGGCTCTGGCTAAGGAGGCGGCAAGGCGCTCCCTCAAGGAGTAGATCCACTGCAGAGGCTTCACGCCCTCGCCCTGGCCCAAGACCTCCACTTTGGGATAATGAATGACCGAATAAATGCCCTGACGAGCCAAATATGCTTTGTAGTCGAAGTTGTCAAATGGTTCCGGCGTCTCCAGCTTTCCGGTCACATTAAGCACATCCCCATAACGGTAGGCGGGGTATCGGGGTACTTGAATTACGGCAGTCCCCGATACTTCTTTCGTTTCGCCATTCACAACTACTTCGCTGGCGGAAAATGTCAGCAGGCAAAGTGTGTCCCGAATGTCGGGCTCCTCTGACACCATTCCTTGAATCTCCACGATTCCCTTGTCGTTGTAGGCACGAAGGGAATGCTCATCTGCCGGGGGGAACAGCGATGGGTAACGGATGATGCCACCAAGGATGGCCAGGAGGCTTAGCCCGGCTACTATCAAGGTCTTCCTTCTGCTGGGGAGGAAAGGAATAAGCACGAAGGGGACAAGTCCCAAAAACAGGGCCAGCCAGGGCAGGCCAATCCTGGAACCCAGGAACACCCCGGCGACCCAGGCACAGGTTACATAGAGAAGCCACATGGAAGCGCCTCCAATCCCCTACGACTATGTAGTGACCCAGTCTACCAGTTTGCGTTGACAAATTGCCAGAAACACCATACAGTCTCATCGGGCAATACAACATACAGGTTAGAGCCTTAAGGATGACTCGATGACGAAAAAGGATTTTCTCTGGCTTCTTCTCTATCCTGTTTACCAGACCATCGGCACGTTCAGGCATGAGGGAAGCCATGCCCTCGCCGCAATGGCAGAGGGAGCTGAGGTCACGCAGTTCGTATTCTGGCCCACCTTCTACAATGGCAGATTATTCTGGGGGTATGCAAGCTGGGAGGGTTCCACGACCTGGGTTACGACAGCTGCCCCGTATTTCTGTGACCTGTTCATCTTTTTCGTCGCGCTGTTGGTCATTCTCGAAGCTAAACCCCGGCGCAGGTGGTTGTGGTTCAATATTTTGATAATTGGGATGCTATCACCTCTGGTAAACAGCGTCTACAACTACTGCGGTGGGTTGACCGGGAGCTTCAATGATATCGGCGAACTACTGGGCGTTCTTGATCCCGTTGCCGTTCATCTATACTTTGCTCTCACGTTACTGTTCTACGCCTGGGGGGTATACCACTGTTATTTTCGCAAGAAGACTTGGCATCCAGAATAAGAGTCAGACGGAGCGTTCCTGGGCCCCTGACCAGTGAATGGCTGTTCTGGTTTTGCCATGCTCTGAGCGGGCGAACGTATGAGTCCGAAGGACAAGGTCAGTGAAGGCAGGCTAACCTTGGAGCCCAGGAATACCGGCTGCCCAAGCACAGCTAACATGGAGAAGCCGCATACAAGAGACCTGATACGATATGACTATATGGTGAACGGTCTACCAGTTTGCCCTCCAAGAGTGGCAGGCATGACGAGCTTGTGTTCGTGGCAGAACGCAGTTGTTTCGAAGAGTGCTGCGAGTGCTATAATAAATTGAAATCGTAACGCCAGCGGACTTGTGACGGCAGATAAAGCCCTCTGGGGACTATCGCCTGCCACAGAAAGGAGTGAAGAAACCATGAAGGTGGGTCCTGAGTCGCCGGATCTCTCTGAATATAACACGGGCAAAGAGCTACTTGTACGACTGAGACAGGGTACAGACCTGGTCCGATCCATAACTGAGCTTGCCAGGAGCAAGAGAATCGAAGTAGGAAGCCTTTCGGCAATCGGTGCCTTGAAGAGTGCCAGGCTTGGCTATTACGACCAGAAAGATCGCGAGTATCGGGAGATAAAGATTGATTCGCCTCATGAACTGGCAAGTTGCGCAGGGAACATATCGTTGAAGGATGGAGAGCCCTTTGTTCATGTGCACGCAGTGCTTGCCGACGAAGCAGGGAACACCAAAGCTGGCCATCTGCTGGAGGGGATCGTTTTCGCCGCTGAAGTGCACTTGCGTCAATTAGAAGGCCCGAGGCTCGAACGGAAATATGATGAAGTCACGGGCCTTTCGCTCTGGAATGTGAAGTAGTGTTTTCTTCCGCACACATGAATCCCGTGATGGTCTCTCTGTCCCGGCACAGAGTTGCTTGGGCCAATTTCGGCAGCGTCGCAAAGGCGAGGGTAGTACCACTGATGACCTTTGTGTTACGGGTCACGTAAGTCACTACGGCCCATCCCTGTGCCAAAAAGGGACTATTTCAAGACTCGGTGGGTCTTATGAAGGAGGTTAAAGAGATGCGCAAGTCGATAGGCACAAAGATATGCAAGCACCCCGAAAGGCTAAAGGGCAAACCAGGTGAATGCAGCCCTGAGCAAATCAAAGAATGCCATGGCAAGGTGGTGGAGCATCCTTGCGTAAAAAAGAAGTAGCCCAACCAGCGGATTTCGAGACAGAACTTCAAGCTATCCTCAAGCGTTACGTTTCTTGTGTGTTGTCTACCAGACTGCTATAATCCTGCATAGCGAATTGCGTTTACTAGGAGGCAGATGGCTCAGAAGAAAGCAGACAAAAAAAAGACAGGAAAGACAGCACGGAAGAAATCCGCCGAATACCTTCGTAAGGGCCCGAAGAAGTGATGAGGTAAGGGCCGATTCATTTGCAATCTTGAGCGAATTCTATTTCATCGTCACCCGCCAGGTAGCAGGAGAATAAAATGAACGTAGCCCGGCCAGTGGATTTGGCTGGGCGCTAGAACAAGGAGGGAGGTCAGCTATGTTATTCATGAGTCTTCTATCACCGAAAGGAAAAGGCAAAGAGGCCATTGCCTACTTGAAGAAGCTCAAGGCCCCCAAGGGAATCATAGTCCATGATGTTTATGTTACCTTTGGAAGATATGACGCCGTAGTTGTTTTTGAAGCACCCGATTCCAAGAAGGCAGTGAACTTCGCAGTGGACATAGGAATTGAGACGGGTTACCTTATCGAAACCTTAGCCGCCGTTCCCGCCAAGCAGGTATAAGCCATTCAATTCTTCAGTGACGAATTGCGGAGCCAGGGAAGCGGGTTTCCTGGGTAATACTCTGGTCAGAGGGTCCCTGAGAGATACTGACAGCAAAAACGATTTTCTTGCCTCTGGTGCCCGTCTTCTTCAGCCCGCCGACAAGATGGTTCGCACCGGGCGCCTTAAGCGCTAGTAACCCCCGATGACATTTCTTCGAGATAACATGTGGTAGTAGTAGTTGTTATTCTGGAGGGCACTGAGCACCGTCGTGCAGTTCTCCGTCGAGCCATAACGTTGACGACGCCGGGCTATGTCTATGGCATGGGGCTTCGCTCTCGCCTGGCCAATATTACCTGTCCCGTAATGCTGGGAAAGCAGCCCCAAGTTGACGGAGTGGTGCGTTGCTCCCTCTACGCCGCCAGAGGTTGTAGCCCAACTGGAGTGAGCCACAGCGCCATTCGCGCTTTCATAGCGCCGGGAAAGACTCTCCATATGCGTGGTGTGGTTTGGCGTGTCCTGTTGTATATCACGCCTGCCTTGCCGAATCGACGACTCAGCTCCAAGACTGCGGCTGCCCGTAATTTGCCCGAGAATGGGACGTTCCTCACTCAAGCCACGCCGCTTGACCGGGCCGGGGGCACCGGATGCACCGTCAACGTGGTCGCCAAAATGAGCGGTGTGGGCCAGATAGTACTGGACCGTTTCGCGGAGGCGATTATTCACACTGTCTTCACGTCTTTTGGACAAATGACGCGCGACAAGTACAAACGCCACACCGAATGGCGTGGTAAAAGGTTCAGGGGCGAATATCAAGGCAATGCCCAGGTGCCTCAGAAGCCTGACGTAAGTTCTGGTGCTAGTCATGTTGCTCAATAAAAGCACGTCCCCGCCAGTCTCTATCCCTCGGGTTATCGTGACTGGCGGGATAAGCAGGCTGCCAGACTACTTTGCAGATGTGCTTATCAAAGTCTAGTGCGTGTACCGGATGTTGTCAATAGGTTATGGTACCCTTGGCTGAGAAAATTCGCCGGGGCGGCAGTCTTTGCTGCCGAAAAGAAACGGGCAGAGTTAACAGAAAGAAGCCACGCGACGGACGATGAGTCCGGCCAACCGAGTTGACACGTTTTGCCAGACTATTTCGCAGAGGGATGGATCGGGGGAGGCAATGGGCTGTCTGCGTCCCGGCGGATCCCTATCGTGTGGCGCATCTGACAAGGATTCCAAGGTTCGCTGCTGCACCGGGTGTGCTATACTAGGCAGGGAAACGAACACTATCACAGGTCCGAAGAAGTATGCTTTCGTCCTCTTCCTTCCAGAGCGCCAGCTTGTACAGAGGCTTGCCGTGTGTAGAATCCGGGCAGGTGAGGACTCACGGTGCCGCTCGAGAGGCCGCAGGATCTGCAAACAAATCTGCCCTTTATGTCGCGAGGTGACCGCATGAAAAAAATGAGACAG
Source organism: uncultured Dehalococcoidales bacterium (assembly GCA_964353715.1). Taxonomy (GTDB): domain Bacteria; phylum Chloroflexota; class Dehalococcoidia; order GIF9; family AB-539-J10; genus RBG-13-51-36. The sequence continues at coordinate 22,234 of CAYGWI010000005.1, forward strand.
GTGAACTTGTCGGTGGAAGACCTGCCCACCAAATGGTACAACATCATCCCTGACTTGCCCGAACCGCTGCCTCCTCCCCAGGGTGACATGACAGCAATGGGCAGGACGATGATCAAGGAGTGTCTTGCTCAGGAGTTCTCACAGGAGAATTGGATAGAAATCCCTGAGGAACTACAGGAGATGTACCACCAGATTGGCAGGCCCAGGCCTCTGTTTCGGGCGGTGAATCTCGAGAGGCGTCTGGATACGCCGGCTGAACTCTACTACAAGGCCGAGGGGCTTTTTAGCCCGACTGGTTCTCACAAGATAAACACCGCCGTCGCTCAGGCGTACTACGCAAGGAAGCAGGGACTTCAGAGACTGGTTACGGAGACCGGGGCAGGGCAGTGGGGGACCGCGCTGGCCTGTGCGGCCAGAATCACCGGCCTCAGTGCTACGGTCTACTGGGTGAGAGCTGTTTACAAGTGGAAGGAGGCCAGGCGTGACTTCATGAATCTCTACGGAGCCGAAGTTCGCGCATCCCCCTCAGAAAACACCGAGACGGGCAGAAGGCTATTGAAGAGAGACCCCGACCATCCGGGTTCGCTTGCGATAGCGATTTCGGAGGGACTGGAAGATGCGTTGTCTGACCCCAAGGCAGCTTATGTTCTGGGCTCGGTCCTGAATCATGTACTGCTGCATCAGACGATCATCGGACTGGAATGCAGAAAGCAATTAGAGATGATTGATAGATATCCTGATGTGGTTGTCTCTTGCTTGGGCGGAGGAAGCAATTTCGGTGGCATTGCCCTGCCCTTTCTGGGAGACGTTCTGACGAAGGGTAAGAAGACGAGGTTTGTGGCTGCGCAGTCCGAGTCGGCTCCAAATCTGCAGGGAGAATATCGATACGACAATGCCGATTACTCAGGCATCACTCCCAAACTCAAGATGTACACGCTGGGTCATACGAAAGACATGCCGCCGATCTTCGGCGACGGTCTCAGATACCATGGTTGCTCTCCCATCTTGAGCCTGCTGAGAAACAGGGGCTATATCGACACCGTTGCCTACCCTGTGGACGAGAAATACGTCTTTGAGTCGGCGAAGACATTCCTGTGCGAGGAAGGCTTCCTGCCTGCTCCTGAATCGGCTTATTCGGTTGCGGCAGCGATTGACGAAGCAACAAGGTGTAGGGAATCAGGAGAAAGAAAGGTTATCCTGTTCAATATCTCCGGTCACGGCTTCATGGACATGGAAGGCTACAGGCAAGTCCTGCAAATGTGAAGGGAGGAGACGATGCCAGTGCTCGGCCTCCGCACAGCAGTGTTCGCCGTGTCTGGCTCTCAAGGGTTGGGCGTGGGAAGACATAGCCGGATGTAACTCGGAGAAAAACACATTGCGAAGAGGTTGGGCAGCGCTGCTTCAGAGCAATCAGGAGGTTAAGGGAATGCAGCACAAGAAGTTAGAGAAGCTTGTGGGCCAGGCCAATAGATTAGTTGATCTAGCTGATTATCAGGAAGGTTCTGTGGTCAGTCGAACGATAATCGACAAGAAAATGGGTACAGTAACCTTCTTTGCCTTTGCCGAAGGACAGGGCTTAAGTGAACATACGGCGCCATTTGATGCCCTGGTTTATCTACTTGAAGGCGAAGCGGAAATTATCATCTCCGGCAAACCTGTTCATCTGAAAAGTGGTG